>BDTI01000122.1 GCA_002923215.1 archaeon BMS3Abin16
CAATCCCATGAAGCTCGTTTTGCATGTCTTTAAGCATGGCTTGAAGCTCTGATATGCGGCTCTGTCGAGAATGGATTTCATGGTCTTTTGCCACAATGTTATCTTCAAGCTCTGCTATGATTGATTTGAGTGTGCCAACCTCAGCACCCCCTTTTTGAAGGGCGTGTTCCTTTTTTTGCAATGCGCTGTCTATCTCTTCTTTCAACCGTGATATTTCATCGTCCCGCTCCACAATTAATGCGTTGAGACTGGTTATCTTTTCGCTACTCCTTTGGTTGATAGACTCCAGCCGCACCTCAACATCTGATTTATCACAGTCAATCGCTTTAAGCTCATCTGTAAGGCGGGCAAGCACGGTTTCAAGCTCAACAATCCGCTCATCCCTCTCTTGCAGCTCGAGTGTGAGGCGGGCAGAGCTATCAGCCTGAGGCGCTTTTGTGCGCAGACTGCGAAGCTTTGATGTAAGCTGTTCAAGCTCTTCATCCCACTGCTCAATCTCACCATCCTTTCTCTGCTCGCCTGCCTTCATCTCCTGAACCCTGTTTTTAACAGCGAGCTCCAACTTGTTTCGCTCTACATGAAGCTCTTCTTCAAGTTTTTTCAGCCTCTTGTTGGAACGTATCTTCAGATCCACCATCAAGTAAGATTCAACCTTCACATATAAAATTCATACGATTAAGCATATGGCATCCCACATCATACACATAGGGGCAGTCTAGTGTGAGGAGGAACCCATAATTTTTATAGCGTTAATAGGGGTCTTTTAATCCCCGTTATATCCTCACAATATGCCCTCAACAGTTCACCCACGCTCCAGGCCTGGGATATGCAGCCTCTCGCTCTGTGCGGCGCTTCGGCGTCGAATATTTCGGAGATGCTTCCAAGACCCACATCTGAGAGGTGTGAAAAAATTGGTTTCAGGAACGCTTCAGCCTCTCTTTTACTCTTTTTGGAGCCTTTATTCGCCTTCACATAGGCGGTTACAAAGGGACCTAATAACCAGCTCCAAACCGTTCCCTGGTGATAGGCAATGTCCCTGGAATCGCTGCCGCCTTCATACGTCCCCCTGTAGCTTGGGCTGCCCTTCTCAAGGCTTCGCAATCCATAGGGTGTTAAAAGCTCACTTCTAACAACTGAAAGGATGGCTTTCGCATCTTTCCCCTCAATCGGGCTGTAGGGCAGGCTCAAGGCGAATATCTGGTTCGGCCGTATGAAATCGTTCCTTTCACCTTCTGCCACAAAGTCATAAAGGCAATTCCTTCCATCATTCCAAAATATCTCGAAGCTATCTTTAGCCTTTGACGCTATATCCTCAAATCCTGTTGACTCACCGGCAACCGCTTCAAGAAATCTAAGGGCATTGTACCAGAGGGCGTTTATCTCAACCACCTTTCCATACCTAGGTGTTGCCTGGGTGCCGCCGACATTCACATCCATCCAGGTAAGGGCTTTCCGGGTTTTATGAACCGAGATGAGTCCGTCGTCTCCAACTTTGGCGAGACCGTTACCCCTGATAAAACCATGCACAACCTCTAACATGCTTGGAAGAATCCTTTCAACAAAGACCAGATCGCCGGTATATTCCAGATACTTCTGGACTGCGTAGATGAACCACAGGCTTGCATCCACTCCATTGAAGCAGGCATCTCCATCCTCTGAAAAATTGTTTGGAACCAGGCCGCCTTTAATCTGCTTTGAAAAACTGAGCAGGATCTCCCTGGCATCGTCAAATCTGCCGGTTACAAGGGTCAAGCCGGGGAGGGCGATGAATGTGTCTCGTCCGAAATCCGTAAACCAATGGTAACCAGCGATTATGCTTTTGCCCTTGGGTTTATCGCGGTCCACGATAAAGGAATCTGCCGCGATTGTGAGCAAGTCAAATTCCGGCTGTCTAAGTCCCGTGTTTCTTTGAAACCTCTTCTGAAGCCTGTTGATCCGTGCCTTTTCCCCCTCATATAGAGATCCATAATATTTCCTGCCTTTTTTATAAAACAAGTTGAAGGTTTCAGCCTCATCTCTCTTCCCGCCTGCTGCGAGGATGTTGACGTCAAAGGATTTTCTGGATTCAACGGTGAACTTGCCAGGGCAATAGAGGTCTTCCACGCCAGGATAGCCCCTCTCAAGCTCCATTCGATACTTGAAATTTCGATACCACTTCCCATCCTCAGGAAGGTCTGAAGAAAGCCAACTGCCAGGGCTGCAGCCCACGCCAAGATAGGACTCCTCTGTTTTTGCAATGAAACTGTCTTTTTCAAATACACTCTCTGGGGTGTATGGACGTGCTATCTCGTGAATCCCTCTTGACGTTATAAGGGGCCTCACCCTGAATATTATCTCTTGTTTATTAAGGTTGGAAATCCTGTAGGAGATGACCACAGCATTGCGCCCATGAATCGGAAATATCCTCTTTGAAATCGAGACTTCTCCCAGAACAAATGTTGATGTTGGAAGTGGATCCAGCTCAAAGGACGTTAGCATGTTGTGGCCCTTTGGATGAACCGCTCCCAGATACTCGTTTGTGGAAAGAAGATATGTTTTGCCTTCAACCTCGACTTCTTCTTCAAGTTTGGAGAGGAGGATGCAGCGTTTTACAGGCGGCTCAAGAGCGGCAACCAGAAGGCCGTGGTACTTACGCGTGTTGCAACCGATGACTGTTGATGAAGAGTATCCGCCGAGCCCATTTGCAACAAGCCATTCCTTGCCTGTCCCTGATTCAAAGTCCATTGCCCCAATCTACCCCCCTTAAAGGTAAAAAATATATTTCCAGGAAAAAGAGCGCAGGATCATGTCTTATCCATATTTTTATCGAAAAGTTCTCTGAGCCTCTTTCTGATCCCTCGCTTGCCCAGCCCTTTACTGCGAATCATTCCAATCTCCTTTGCAAGGGCCGGGTCATTCAAGCTGGTCTCAACCCATTTCTCAAAGTCCCCCCGCAGGAGATGAAACTTAAGGGAGTCAAGGTCAACGGTTCCGATTATCTCGGAAAAATCCCGCTTTCCAAAGGCAACTGCCAGCACATCACCGCCTTTGTTTGAGAAGACGAAGGGATGGCTCGCAGCCTCGATTCCGCTTTTAATCCGTGAATCAAAGTCAAAGAGCACGGCCAGATAGTTGAGAAACGCGTTTTTCGGGTCTTCAAAGGGTGAAAAATAGTTATGCACCTCACCAGGGCCGCCGCCTGCCATAAACATATAATAGAGATGGTCGCTTGCAGCCAGATACCCCCATATCCTCTGAGAATCAGCATCCACTATCCGGGGCCTTATCTGTTTGTGATATGTGTAAGCAGCCCACTGCATGCTGTTTCCAAGCCAGCAGCTCGTGTCCCTCTCAAGATCAGCCCATGAGACCGTGCCCCCCATCTCATATGCGTCAACCACACCCTTAACAGGATACCTTTTGATGACCTCGCTGGGTGTTGCAAAATCCAGGTGATCCCACTTTAAAACCTCGCCTGGGAAAAAGCTCAGAAAATCAAATATCCCTGTCTCCTTCCAATGGTGCTCGCCAAAGGTCTCATAGTCCATGAAGATGTTGATACAGTCCCCAGGTGTTGCTGCCAGCCATGAAGCATATTTCTCGGCCGTAAGCGGATACCCCTCCCAATCCTGTGAGGAGAACCTGAATCCAATGTCGTCTGTGAGCTTGTAGTTTCGAAGCAATACTTTGAGCTTTCCCTCTTTAGCCCTGTAAACCTGGTTCGGATGCGCCCCGCCTGTGAGCCTCTCAAGACCCTCGGTAAATATGCACTTGTAGCCCATCTCCTCCACAACAGATGCGATCCGGTTGTTGTAGAGAAACTCGGTGTTTTCGAAGACCTTTGGGCTGCATCTGAAGAAGTCCTTCATAGCCTCATTATGCTTCTTCACATCCTCAATAAAAAGCGCTGGATCGTCATAGAGTGAAAAAAGGCTGTGATGATAGGTTTGATCAAGAAACTCGACGCACCCTGAATCCAAGAGCTGCTTGAAGCTTTCAAGAAGGTCAGGATCGTATCTTTCGCACTGCTCCAGAAGTATGCCTGAAATGCTGAAGGCGCATTTGAACTTTCGGCTGTCATTTTTGTAGAAATCAATGTTTTCAAGGAGGATTTGATTCGTGGGATAGTAGCATTTTCTGGCCACCTTCTCAAATATCTCCTTGTTTCGATTGGAAAAATAGTGTTCAAAGAGTCCTTCAAATCCCTCGCCCACTCCTCGAAACATCCGCTGCTTCCAGAAAAAATCCTCTTTCACCCGATAAGGCTGGTGAACCTCAAAACCCAGCGTAATGGTCGTCACATTTTAAA
This sequence comes from archaeon BMS3Abin16, assembly GCA_002923215.1. GTDB lineage: Archaea > Hydrothermarchaeota > Hydrothermarchaeia > Hydrothermarchaeales > SZUA-236 > SZUA-236. The sequence continues at coordinate 4,289 of BDTI01000122.1, forward strand.
TAGTATCAGAGGATATTAATAAGCTTATGGAGACTCTGAGGATTGCTATGTTTTCCTGGGAAAGCCTCCATTCCATAAACATCGGCGGGATGGCAAGGGCTGTGTCCGAGCTGTCCCATGCCATTTCAAAAAAGGGGCATGAAGTCCATCTATTTACGCGGGCAGGTGAAGGGCAAAGCGACTATGAAGTCATTGAAGGAGTTCACTATCACCGCTGCAGATTCGACAGCTCAGGCGACATCCTCTGGCACTGCGAAAAGATGTGCAACTCAATGGTTGAACTGTTCCATGCTGTTGAAGAAAAAACCGGCAGATTCCACATAGTTCACTGCCATGACTGGCACACTATAAACGCTGGAAACCACCTGAAACAACGAGGGGGACTTCCCTTTGTGCTCTCTTTTCACTCTACTGAGTGGGGGCGAAACGGCGGGTCATACGGGGAATGGTATGAGTTTCGGGAAATAACGGGGCGCGAGTGGTACGGAGCCTACGTTGCTGACCGGATCATCACGGTTTCAAGTGCTATGAGAGAAGAGCTGAAATGGCTTTACAAAGCGCCTGAGGATAAGATAGACATCATCCCCAACGGGATCAGGCCAAGAAGTTTTATGAAGAAAGTCGACTCAGGCGAGGTGAAAAAGAGATATGGGATACATCCCTATGCCCCCATGATCCTGTTCATAGGCAGGCTGGCCCATCAGAAGGGAGCTGACATCTTGATGGGTGCTGTGCCCGGTGTTCTGAAGAATCGCTGGGACGCGCAGTTTGTCTTTGCAGGCGACGGAGGGATGGCAGGGCACCTCAAATATCTCGCAGGGCTTTTCGACGTGGCGTCGGCAGTGAAGCTTTTAGGACACCTGTCACAAGAGGAGTATTTGGACCTTTTAAACGCCTGTGACCTTGTGTGCATCCCCAGCCGAAACGAGCCCTTCGGCCTGGTGCTGCTTGAAGCTTGGAGCGCTAAACGCGCCGTGGTCGCATCCGATGTGGGAGGCCTTTCTGAAAACATCGATAACTTCAAAAATGGGATTAAAGTCTATCCCACCTCAGACTCCATCGCATGGGGCATAAACTATGTGATAAACGACGCCACCGGCCTAAAAAAACTTGGAGAGGAAGGATACAAAACAGTAAAGAAAAAATTCACATGGCCAACTGTTGCAAAAACCACCCTCAAGACATATAAAAAAGTCCTCTAGTGATCTTGGCTTGACTTCAAAATTGCTCAGCCCGGTTCCTAAAGGCCCGTTCATTTTGTTGCTTCTCAATCATCTGGATTTATAGTTAATTCAATATATTCTAAAACACTATCAAACCCTCGATGAATGTATGCAAGCACCTCCATTTATAGCATAAAATAATTTTTTCAAGTTGGTCTGCCCTAGTGCTCAATATGAGTTAAATGAACTTTATTTCAAAAGTTTTATTGTAGAATCTTAAGGCAGCAGGACCATCACCATTTGAAGATAGAAGGTAGTCCCTCTAGCCGTCTGTTATGTTTCTCAGCACAATCACCGTGGTCTTAGACTCGGTTTTGAAGACTGTAGCCACCACCCGCAGTCTAACTCCGCTGCGGTTGATTATATTAAAGATGGCCGTTGACCTGGGATCGTCGCAGAAACATGCTCGAAAGGCCTCTGAGATCAGCAGCCGATTACCCTCCTCGTCCTGAGGCTTTAAAAGTTCTGCAAAGTTTTCCGAGCCCAGCAGCTCGTCTTCTGAAAAGCCGGTCATCGCCTCAAAGGCATTGTTTACCTTAAGCACGTTATTCTCCTCGTCAAGGAGCGCAATCCCCTCAGGATAAGATTCGAATATCTCCCTGTACACCCCGGCTTTAACCCTTTTTTTCCGCTTTCCCTTCGGCTTTTTTTCCGTGCCCCCCTCGATTACGCTTTGAACCACGGCGAGAAGGTTTCCCCGTTCAAAAGGTTTTGCAATATAACTTTTTACTAGACTGCATTTATAGGCCTTTTCAATAGATTCAAAATCCCCCTTTGCCGTGACCACGATAACAGGTATGTCCCTAAGGTCAGGGAGTTCTGACATCTCCCGGCAAAAGTCAAATCCGCTCATCCCCGGCATCATGAGATCAAGCAGGATGAGATCTACTGCAGCGGTCCTCAGAAACTCAAGCGCCTCTTCACCAGAAAAAGCGCTGAATGATTCATATCCACCCCGCTCCAGAATAGTCGTGATAACCTGGTTAACGTCTTCTTCATCATCAACAACAAGCACCCCAACCATAATCTATAATAGCACGACAGCACATAAATACTTTATGAAAAAGCTTGCAGTCGAGTGGGAAAGCTATGAGATGCCCTCCTATGGCATGAACCATTCAAAAAACAAGACAGGGATCGTGGGCGGTCTCGGTGTTGTTACCGATGAGGTATTGCAGCGCATATCAGGCAGCGTGGATATCACTGGCATTGGAGCGTCCTTTCTCAGAGGAGAAACACTCCCTACATTCGAAGAAATCGACGGTTACAAGGTGATACGCCCCGTCTATAACGCCACGCTTTCAGACGCGGTTAAGAGGTGTGCAGGTCTCTTTGAAAGAGCCGGGATCGAGTTCACAGGCGTCCACATAAGGGAGCTGCCTATGCTCCCATTTATACGAGACTATTCTCTTGCCATCCCAGAGGTCAAGGTGAGCGGATCCCATGATATGATATGCTCCCATGACTGGATGTCGATTCTCGGCGGATATGAAAAATCAAGAGAAAAGGATACGCCGTTAATCGTCTTTCTTCACTCCCTTGAATCTGGCAGGGTCGGAGGCATGGTTCACACCCCCCTTGGACCGAGGGAGGCGCGGCCGGGAGGTATATTTGCAGGATCTCGGATGATTCGTGACATCGAGGTTTTAGGGCTGAAGGAATCAACTGTCTGCTTCACAGTTGGAACTACGATGGTTGAGGAGGTAAAGCTTGTAGGCAAGAGCCACGGCGTCCCTGTCGAGCAGATTGAGAAAAAGCTCTTTCCCATCCACCACGGCGTTGACATAAAGATATTTAGACCCATGAATGGCGTGGAAAAGGAGTATGATGTTTTGTTCATAGGCAGGTTTGCGGCTGTGAAGGGTATCCTTGAACTCCTGGACGCCATAAAGATGGTAAAAGCCCTTGTCCCAGATATCAGGGTCAAGCTGATAGGCGGCGGAGAACTGGAGCCGGATATTAGGAGGAAAATAAAGCGCAGTTACTTAGAGGGTAATGTAACAATCTCAACTGATTGGATACAAAAAGAGGAGAAGGTGCTTGAAATCAACAAGGCGAAGATGACGATTGCCCCGAGCAAGTATGAGCCTCACGGACAGTTTGACCTTGAGTCCAGCTCCTGCGGGGTGCCCTGCATAACCGGCACAGGCGGATTTATAGAGCGGGTGATACCGGGCGTAACAGGACTTTCCTGCAATCCTTTCGATGCAAAAGACATTGCTAAAAAGGTTCACAGCCTCCTTTCAGAGGAAAACCTCCGTGAAGAGATGGGCAGAAACGCCAGGGACTTTGTTGTTAAAAACTACAGTTGGGACGAGCGTGCAAAGGTTTATCCGAAGATATTTGAGATAGTTAAATCTGGTGATCTCACAGATTTAAATGACCTGCCTCTCACCGTTGACCTTCAGTCAACAGGCTTTTTATAATAAAAAAATTTCACTATTCCCAGATAAAAAGGGTTATATAAAAGCCACAACTATCTCACTGTCAAGGGAAAGATATGGTTGTTGAAAAATCACCAGGGAAGGATTCGAAAAATGTTGTTAAGGGCCGAAGCGAAGATATTGAGATTAAAAAGGACAGAAAAGGCCTGGTTGTAATAGATATACCGGATAATGCGCCTGAAAGCAAAAATGCCCCTCAGTCTGAAATGAATGGCGACCTGAAAAGCCTCGTAGGCTCTTTACCAGTGCCAGAAACGATGGATCAAGACAAGCTGAAGCGCGCCTTTGAGCTTATCGATGAAGGCTTTATCGAGGAATATGAAAAAAGCCTCAACGCCCTTTCAAAG
>BDTI01000123.1 GCA_002923215.1 archaeon BMS3Abin16
GCTGCTTTGCTCTGGGCTCTTGCGGCAGGCTTTATAATGTTCAAGGGCATAGATATGCTGTTTGGGTTGAGAGTCTCTCATGACGAGGAGATCGAGGGCCTGGACATAGGCGAACATGGTATAAGCGCATACCCTGACTTCGTGATAGCGAGAACAGAAGGAGAGTGATGGATATGAAAAAGATTGAAGCAATAATTCGACCTGAACGATTGGACCCTGTGAAACTCGCGCTTGAAGAGAAGGGTGTTATCGGCTTAACCGTTACTGAGGTGAAAGGCCGGGGTCGTCAGAAGGGGATCATCCAGCAGTGGCGTGGCCGGGAGTATCGTGTGGACATGCTTCCGAAGACGAAGATCGAGATTGTGGTTGACGCCTCAAAAGCAGATGAAGTTGTGGACACGATAGTGGAAACAGCGAAAACCGGCAAAGTAGGCGACGGCATGATCTTCATCAGCCCAATCGATGATGTCATCAGAGTCAGGACAGGCGAACGCGGAAAGGAAGAACTCTAGGAGACCTTGTGTCTCCTATCTTTTTTTTATTTTGAACCTGGTATATCTCCAGAGATTCACATGAAGATGATTGAAGTTGTAATTGATGCCATGCTGTGTTTTGCGAAGAGACGGGGTATAGTGTGGGCGGCAGGATGTTCTTTTTCCCCCCGTCGAAGATGCGCTCAGAATCAGATCTGGGGAACATTGAGAAGCAGCGGTTTAAGGGTATTTTTTCATCCTTTTAAGACAAAGAGGTATTTAGAGTAAAATGAAAGCTAAAAGAAATCCCAGCAGGGTCACTATATCTCTTGACGAGGGTACTGCGATCCTCCTGGAGGATTTGAAAAAAGAATTGAATGCACCGAGAAGCGATGTGATTCGCCGCTCCCTTCACTTTTATTCTGAAAATAAGCAGATTATGAGGCGGGCGAGTAAAATAAGGTCTTACTTAGAGCTGCTTTCAAGCGGGGAACATGTAATTCTTGATATTGATCATTGGCAGCTTTTTCTGAATTTTGTTGAAGCTTCCAGGGAAAAAAACGAGTTTTGGGAGGGTCATAAGAAGGTTGCGAAATCCCATGGGGAGCAGTTCCGGGACACCTCGCTTAAGGATATATTGGAGCGCCTTGAGGCCTGTAACTTCTATAATCTGAGGGAAGTTGGTAGTGGGGAGTTCGTTCTTATCATGAACTCGGAGCTTGCCAAAAAGTTCGTCAAGACTTTCTTGGAAGAGATATTCTCTGTTACAGGATATAAAGTGGAAGTTCGAGAAGAGCTGGCTAAGCTCAGAGTAAAAGCCCTGTAATCCAGGGTGCGTCTTTTTCAACTTAACAGCTTAGGGGCTTGCCGGCTCTTTTTCCCCTAAGGTCAGTTTCAGCTATGCTGCACATCAAAAAGCAGGGGTTCTCTGAAGATTTAAGCAAAATATTCTGAGTTCACCTAGATAAATTAGCGAGCGGTGTGTCAACGTTGTGGCGGGGTATGATTCATGATTAAAAAAGATTAAATTTTAATTTCACCGATTATTTAGGATTAATTTTGAATAAGAGGGATTAAAAAGTCTCAAATATGTTTTTATAACTATGTCAATGTTTATTTTCATTAAACTAAGTAAAAATGGAGGAAATAAGACATGAGGCAAATAGCGTTCTATGGAAAAGGCGGGATTGGAAAATCCACTACACAGCAGAATACGGCCGCCGCACTCGCTGATCTAGACAATCAGATAATGGTCGTAGGATGTGACCCAAAGGCTGACTGCACAAGGCTGCTTCTAAGAGGAAAAAGGCAGGCCACCGTGCTGGACACGATAAGGGAAACCGAAGAAGAGGAGATAAAACTGGAAACACTGGTAAATGACGGGTATGGCGGGGTTAAATGCGTTGAAGCAGGCGGCCCGGAACCAGGTGTAGGCTGCGGCGGCAGAGGGGTGATAACAGCTATTCAAACACTTCAGGAGCTAGGCGCGTATAATGGAAACCTGGACTATGTGTTCTATGATGTTCTTGGTGACGTGGTGTGCGGCGGTTTTGCCATGCCCATACGTGAAGGATACGCCCGGGAGATCTATCTAGTCGTCTCTGGCGAGTACATGGCCCTTTACGCCGCCAACAACATCTCGAAGGGGATAAAGAAGTTTGCCAGCAGGGGTTATGCCCGGCTGGGAGGAGTGATCTGTAACTCAAGGATGGTTGAGAACGAACGGGAGCTGGTGGAAGAATTTGCCCGAAGAATCAACACTAAGATGATACACTTCATCCCTCGGGACAAGGACGTTCAAAGAGCTGAGATAAACAAGATGACCGTAATCGACTGGAACCCTGATGTAAACCAGGCACAGGAGTACCGGGAGCTGGCGAAAAAAATCAATGAAAACCAGGATTTCACCATTCCAACACCGATAACCCAGGATGAGCTGGAAGAGCTGATGAAAACCTATGGCGTAGAGGATTAGGAGGTCGTGAGATGAAGATGATTCGGGCCATTGTGAGGCCAAACAAAACAGAGGACGTAGTTGAAGCCTTGGAGGCAGGGGGTTTTCCTGCGCTTACCAAGATGGACGTATATGGCAGGGGAAAGCAGCGGGGCATAATGGTGGATGAAGTCTACTACGACGAGCTGCCCAAGACCCTGCTCATGCTGGTTGTCCATGATGAAGACCTGGATAAAGTGGCGGATCTGATAGTGAACAACGCCAGCACAGGTAAGATGGGTGATGGAAAGATCTTTGTCACAGATGTGGGCAGGGCCTACACGATCAGGTCAAGAAAAGAGGAGCTCTAAGGGGGTCATCTGGATGCAGGAGGTTATAGCTATAATCCGGGTGAATAAGATGCAATCTACCAAGGAAGCCCTGTCTGAAAAAGGCTTTTATGCCATGAGTGCTGCGCGAGCCCTTGGAAGGGGCAAACAGCGGGGTTTGCAATACGAGCTAAAGCCAGAGGCCCCTGAGTCTCTGGGATATGAGGGCTCGGGATACATGAAATATGTTCCTAAAAGGGTGCTTTGGATCACGGTTAGGGACGACCAGTTGGAAGCGGTTGTTGAGACTATAATCAATGCTAACCAGACCAGGAAGATCGGGGATGGGAAGATCTTCGTCTGCCCTGTAGAAAACGCTATTCGCGTGAGAACTGGTGAAGAAGGCGATGCCGCGATTATATGAGGTGGATATGATGGGCTTGGATCAAGAGGATTACAGGAAGTTCGTGAAGAGCTGCGAGGAGAAGGTACATGGCCACCCCTGCTACGGGGGAACGGCTCATTTCTCCTTTGGACGAGTGCACCTACCGGTGGCGCCGAAGTGCAACATAAAGTGCAACTATTGTTTGAGGAAGCATGATTGTGCCAATGAGAACCGGCCAGGTCTTGCAAGCAGAATCATCACGCCTGAGGAAGCAGTGGACAGGGTTCGATGGGCAGTAGAGGAAGACCCCCGGATCTGCGTGGCAGGCATTGCTGGGCCAGGCGACCCTTTAGTAAACGAGGCAACCTTTGAGACATTTAGGAAGGTCAAAGAAGAATTTCCAAACATGACGCGCTGCCTATCAACTAACGGCCTGCTTCTGCCAGAATCTGTAGCGCGCCTGGACGAGGTAGGGGTTACAACGCTCACCATAACCATAAATGCGGTGGAGCCGGAGATCGGGAGCAAGATATATTCCTTCGTCAACTACCGCGGCAAAACACTGCGGGGCGCCGAGGCATTCACTGTGCTGAATAGAAACCAGCTTTTAGGCCTGGAAAAGGCCGTTGAATATGGCATGGTGGTGAAGGTGAACACTGTTTTAATCCCCGGGATAAATGATTCTCACATCCCGGAAGTTGCCATGGCTGTGCGCGATTTAGGTGCCTACACCATGAACATAATGCCATTGATTCCGCAGGCGAAGTTCGCGTCCATGCTTCCGCCCACATCTGAGGATCTGGGTATGATAAGAGATGCCTGTGCCCCTATCATAAAGCAGTTTCGCCATTGCAAGCAGTGCAGGGCAGACGCAGTAGGGGTGCCTGGAGAAGAGGGATGCGCCTCTTCTTTTTCCGATAATTATCTAAAAAGAGGTTTTGTAGATGCTGTTGAAATGCGATGAACTAATACCAGAGAGAAAAAAACACATAGTAAGAAAAGGCGAAAAGGGGTGCGGCAAAGGTAAGGGCAAGCCATGCGAAATATCCTGCAATGTGCCGACGACGCCAGGGGACATGACAGAGCGCGGCTGCACCTTTGCCGGATGCAGAGGTGTCGTAGGCGGCCCGGTTAAAGATGTGATACACATTACCCATGGACCTATAGGCTGCGCAGCATACTCCTGGGGTTACAGACCACACCTGGCAGATTCAGACTTTCACATGAAGTATATCTTCGTCTCTGACATTGAAGAAAAAGACATAATCTTCGGTGGAGAGAAGAAGCTTCTCAACTCGATACTGGAGGCCAACAAGGAGTTCCCGGAGGTAAAGGGTGTTTTCATCTACAACACCTGCTCTCCAGCACTTATCGGAGACGACGGTAAAGATGTTGCGAAGATCGCTTCAGAAAAGATCAAAAAGCCCGTTATCTTCTTTCCCTGTGAAGGCTTTCGCGGTGTCAGCCAGTCCCAGGGACACCACGTCGGGAATCTGACGATCTTCAGAGATCTTGTGGGAACAGCTGAGCCTGACGCGCCTTCTGCCTATGGCATCAACCTTGTGGGCGAATACAACATCAAGGGTGATATGAATAACATCCTGCCCCTCTTCCAGGAGATGGGAGTGGATGTTATCACTGCTTTTACAGGCAACGCATCAATAGACGATCTCAAAGTGATGCATAGGGCAAAGCTTAACGTAGTGCATTGCACCCGCTCTGCCACATACATAGCAGAGATGATGAAGGAGGAGTATGGCACCCCCTATATCGACGTGACTCTCTGGGGGATAGAGAACACCTCTGCAGCCTTGAGAGAGACTGCCAAGTTCTTTGGCCTTGAAAAGGAGGCTGAACGGGTTATCGCGAGAGAAATTGAATACATCAAACCTAAGATCGAATATTACAAAGAGCGTCTTGCAGGAAAACATGTATTCATCTACCAGGGCGCTCCGCGGGCATGGCACTGGGTGCAGCTCATGCACGAGCTTGGAATGGAGGTTATTGCGGCTGCCACAACCTTTGGCCACGTCGATGATTATGAGAAGATCTTCCAGAAGGTGAAAGAGGGCACCCTGGTTGTGGATAACCCCAATGCCCTGGAAATCGAGGAGATACTGGAGGAATTCAAGCCAGACCTTTTCATCGCAGGCAACAAGGAGAAGTACATATCCTACAAGATGGGCCAGCCCTTCGTAAACGGCCATACGTATGATTCAGGCCCTTATGCCGGATTCAGAGGCATGATCAAGTTTGCCAGGGACATGGACAAGGCAATCAATTCGCCAGTGTGGAAGCTTGTGAAAGAGAAAGCCAACAGAATGGAGGTATTATAGATGAGCCAGATTTTGAAGCAGAAACGGCAGGTTGCAATAAACCCTGCGAGGCTTTGCGCTCCCATAGGCGCTATAATGGGTGCCATGGGGGTTCATGGAGCTATTTCAATAGTGCATGGATCCCAGGGGTGCGCCACCTATCCCAGGCACCAGATGGCCAGGCATTTCCGTGAGCCCATAGAGGTGGCAACGACGTCGCTGACTGAGAGGACCACAGTCTACGGCGGCAGAGAGAATCTCCTGGAGGCCATTAAAAATGTGTACACACGCTGCCATCCCTCGATGATAGTGGTGATGAGCACATGCCTCTCAGAAACGATTGGGGACGACATCCCGGGCATAATCCTGGACTTCGAGGAGTTGAATCCTGACGTTGAGGTACCCATAATATCGGTAAAGACCCCGAGCTATGTGGGCACCCATATCACCGGTCTCGACAACTTCCTGACCGAGATAGTGACAAGGCTCCCGGAAAAAGGGGAGGCCAATGATAAGCTCAACATAATCCCTGGTTGGGTCAGCCCCGGTGACATCCGTGAGATAAAGGCTATGCTTCGGAAGATGGAGGTAGCGCCTTTGTTTCTTACCGACTACTCTGATCCTCTGGATGGAGGGGTTTACCTGCAAAAACCGCCGCATCCCAAGGGTGGTACGTCTGTAGAGGAGCTGATTGACAGCGCAAATTCTACAGGGGTCATTGCACTGCAAAGGCAGGTGGGTGGAAAAGCAGCGGAAACACTGGGCAAGAGATTCGAGATGCCTTCAGAGATTTTGCCAATGCCCATAGGCGTTGAAAATACAGACCGCTTTTTACAGACAGTCTCAGAGATGACGGGAAAAAGTGTCTCTGAAGAGCTGGAAGATGAGAGGGCCCGTCTCCTTGACGCCATCGTCGATGCCCACATGTTCATGACAGGTTTGAAAGTGGCGGTTTTCGGAGACCCGGATAATGTGTCTGGCCTGGTCCGGTTGTGCGCAGAGATGGGTCTTGAACCAAGATATGCACTCACCTCTTTTGACTCAGAGGAATGGGGCATAGAGCTGCTTGGCGTGGCAGAGGAGATGAACATGGATCTTGAGATACTCGTCAAGTCAGACCTTCACGAGCTGCATGAAAAGATAAAGGAGGATCCTGTGGACATTTTAATCGGAAACTCAAAGGGAAAATTCATCGCTGAGAAAGAGGGCATTCCCCTGGTGAGAACAGGCTTTCCTATTGAGGACCGCTTCGGCTACCAGCGCATGGCTGTCGTTGGATACCGGGGAGGCATCAATCTTGTGGGTGAGATAGTAAATTCCTACCTGGATAATGGGACGAAGGGTGGAAAAGACGTTGTAAGCAATACCTTGCTGGAAAGCCTGGAGGCAGAGGATGCCGGGAGCCGTTAGCACCTCCTTTAACCCTAAGCTGGACCACCTGGAGGGTGTCACAGTATACGACACTACTTTGCGGGATGGTGAACAGGCGCCAGGGGTCCGCTTCACCATGGGGCAGAAGGTTGAGATCGCGGGGATGCTGGAGGAGCTGGGCATCCCTGAGATCGAGGCTGGATTCCCCATAGTTTCAAGGGATGAAAAGAGTGCGGTTAAAGAAATAGCTGGTCTGGGACATTGTTTCAGAACAACTGCTTTGTCGAGGATAAAAAAAGAGGATATAGATGCGGTAATAGACTGCGGCACTGATGGCATAATCCTCTTTGCCTCGGTTAGCCCTCTCCATCTGAAACACAAGATGCACAGGACCTATGAGGAGGTGTTGGAGTTGAGTGTGGAGGCAGTGGAATATGCAAAGGCCCATGGCCTGTTCGTTGCTTTCAGCGCAGAGGATGCGACGAGAACCGCTTCCGCGTCTCTGATAGAGCTGTATAAACGGGTGGAGGATGCAGGTGCTTCTCGCGTGCATATTGCTGACACAGTTGGAGTGGCAACTCCTCGGGGGATGGAATCTCTGGTAAGGAAGATAAGAGGGTCTTTGGATCCAAAGACTCAGCTTTGTGTGCACTGTCACAATGACTTCGGGCTTGCAACTGCGAACGCAATTCAGGGGTTGATCGGTGGTGCAGATGTTGCTGCGGCCACTGTCAATGGAATGGGCGAGCGTGCGGGTAACACGAGTTTGGAGGAGCTGGTCATGGGCCTCAGAGTCTTGTATGATATAGATTTGCCTTTTAACCTTGCAGTTTTATCTAGGTTGTCCAGGCTCGTGGAGCGGCATGCGGGAATAAAGATTTCGCCGCATAAGCCTATTGTTGGAGACAATGTTTTTCGCCATGAATCAGGCATCCATGTTGCGGCTGTGCTGGAGAATCCTTTGACCTATGAGCCTTTTTCTCCTGAGATCTTGGGTTTGAAGAGGAAAATCGTCTTGGGCAAGCATTCTGGCAGGCAGGCGGTTCAGGCAAAGATGGAGGAGCTGGATGCGTTCTGTAACATCGGGGAGGCAGAGCAGATCTTGGAACTGGTGAAGAATGGATTATAAGTGGGGTTATAGGGCGTCCTCCAAAAAATAGAGAGGAAAATCTTTGTGCCATCCAAGGGATGAGAACCTTTAAACTCACTCGTGGTTCAGAGGGAGATTTATTGGTTCTAAGAAAGAGTAGAATGATACAAAATTCAACCTAATTCCGATAAGGAATCATTTTTTAATAAAACAAGATAGTGAGGCGATGGTGCTGGGCTAGATGATTGGTTCAAATATTTTTCTTTTCGGTATGTCCGCTTCGCCTCCAGAATAAGAAATAGAATTGGAAGGGGGAGAGGACTGCGATTCTATATGGATTTATAGCTTTGCCATTATCTCAAGGAATTCTCTGTCTTCTTCCAGGACTTCTTCAATCTCTTTTAATGCCACTTCCTTTGGCACCTTAAATTCTATGAGCTTTCCTTTCCGCAGGATGTATCTAGTGAAGGTTTCCATTTTCAAGCCTCTCATATATCCAGTCGATTAACGTCTGATAAGATATTTCATTGTTTGCTATCTTCATTGAGATATAAACTAATCCTCCCAATGTGGTGTTCAATCTATGATTGTTCTTTTTCAAGAAGAGCTTCATGGCTTCTGTGGCTGTTCTCTTGTTGCCGTCTGCGAAGGGATGGCCCCGGATTATTTCAAACCAGAGTATGGCTGCGATTGTAGCTATCTGTCTTTTATAATTTTTTTTAGGGGTTTTTGCCTCTATCCTGGCGATTAAGAAATCTACAGCACCTTGATTTATTATATTAAAGCCTAACGTTTTGTTTATGGCGATAATGTCTTCAGAGCTTGGGATGATAATGTCGTTATCTTCTTTATCCATCATCATTATCTTTTTTGTAAATGATGTTTTATACTTTCCCATGTAATTAGCAGCCTGCAACCATGTGCTAGAGAGCAGGTTATAATTTTCTTTTCAGTAGGTCCAAGCTTCGCCTCCAAAAAAACAAACGGAGGAATGAATATGTATGAACAACCAACTTTATCAACGTTTTACCTTCGCCTTTTTTACGGGTTTTCACAATGGTCGGCAAATGAGGGGAAACACGATTGTGAGAATGTAATAAACATAACCTTTAAATAGTTTGTAAGACTAGTCTTACTTAGGTGATTATGATGGATATCGCTATAACAAAGATGAGTTCAAAGGGTCAAGTCGTCATACCGGCTGAGATGAGAAAGGGCATAAAAGCAGGGGAAAAGCTATTGATCATTGAGAACGATAATCAGTTAATCATTAAACGGGCGAAGGATCTTGATAAGAATCTTGAGGAGGATTTAGCATTCGCCAAGCGAACCGAGAAAGCCTTGAAAAAGTATGAGGCTGGCGAGTTTGTAGAGATGGATTTTGATGAGTTCTTAAATGAAGTGGAAAAGTGGTAGAGGCAGTTTTCCACCCCTCTTTCAAGAGGAGTTTTTCTAAGATTAAAACTAAGGCTGTAAAAAAGAAACTCATCAAACAGTTTCAAAAAATCAAAGACAACCCTGAGATCGGTAAGCCCCTGAAATACGGGAGAAAAGGCACTAGAGAGGTTTATGTGAGTCCATACCGGCTGTCATATATGTATTTGACAAAAGAGGATAAAATCGTTTTTCTTGACTTATATCATAAAGACGAACAATAAAGGGATTTCAACTTTACTCTGATTTGGACTTGTAACTTATCAAATTTTTCCGAGTAGATACAAATGATATCAGGATGCGTTGTTGTTGATAACTTCTCGCACGGTTCCTCTTATATCTTCAAACTCAAACTGTGGGAGTGGGTTGTCTAAAAAATTCTCTTATAAAAATGATATATCTCTGTGAAGGTGAAAACCGCTAGGCTCCGGCCACAGGAATGTGTTCAGGGTTGTTGCTTGCTTTC
>BDTI01000124.1 GCA_002923215.1 archaeon BMS3Abin16
TGTAGGAGGGTGCATATCATGAGCACGAGTTCCACGCCTTCAAGTTTGCTTCGCATTTCGCGCTGGGCTTCTATTGTGTTTGTTATCACTTCTGGCAGTGGGCCGTCATCTCGGATTGAGCCTGCGAGAATATAGGGGATATTTTTTTTCGTGGCCTCATACATTACGCCATGTGTGAGTTTGCCAGTGTCCACGAGCGCGCGGATGCTTCCGGCTTTGTTGACCTCGTTTATCGCGTAGAGATGATGTCTGTGCCCGCCTTCTGCAGGCCTTCCGGTTTCAAGATTTATGCCAAGCGAGGTTCCGTAGAGGGCTGATTCGATGTCGTGTACGGCAAGCGCGTTTCCAGCGTAGAGCACGTCTACAAACTCATCTTTTATCATCCGTGCAAGGCTTGTGTGTGCTCCGGTGTGTACGATTGCAGGTCCGCCTACGACAAGCACTTTTCCGCCGCGTTTTTTCACAGCCACTACTTCGCGGGCGATTTCTTCGATTAATGAGTCTGTTGGTTTTTCTGAGGACACATTGCTGCTCATAAACTCAAAGACGCTGTATCCGCGGGGGCGCTCCGGAGGCTCAACCCTGATACCACGTTTGCCAACAACCACGAGGTCGCCGGATTTCACCTCGCTTATAGGAACGGATTTTGCGTGTTTCCCTGTTTTATCAACAACGATTACAAGGTCCATTTCATGGCGATCCACTGGCAGCCATGTGCTGTCGATTCGAACATATGTGGGGTGATTTGTTGTGGAATAAAAGTTGTCTGGAAGGGTTGCGTCTTTCGGAGCTGGTTTTAGCTTGGCCTCCTCGATTTCAGGGATGGTTGCGCCTACTTTGATGAGTTCGCCGATGATATCGTCAAGCTGTTCAAGACTATCGCATTTAATGAGTATGCGGGCGTAGCTGGGCTCGGTCTTCTTTTTGCCGATTGTAAACTCGGTCACATCAAAGTCGCCGCCCATATCCATGATGGTGTCAAAGACCTTGGGCAGAACAAAGGAGTCGATGATATGGCCTTTTAGCTCGATTTCTTTAACCTGCATAAACACTCGTCCAATAATTGTGTCCTAGGCATATAACGTTTTTCATCGCAATCTATCTCTCCTCCCCTCCAAGCACATTGAGTAGTCCTACGATGTTTGTCTTTGAAATCGTGCCGTCCGAAATCTTCTTGAGCAGGTCCTTTGCGTTGAAAGCGATACCGAGGCCTGCGTTTTTAATCATGATCTGGTCGTTTGCGCCGTCGCCCACCGCCACGATATTGTCTGTGGAGATGTTCTCCTTTTTCGCCAGCTCCTGGATAATTCTGCCCTTGCCCTCTGCGTCGATGATTCGGCCGCGGATTCTGCCTGTGAGCCTGCCATCCACTATATCCAGCTTATTTGCGTAGGCATAGTCAAAGTCCAGCTCCTCTTTAAGTCGGTCAGTGAAGAATGTGAAGCCTCCTGATATGAGCGCCGTCTTATAACCCATAGACTTCAGCGTTGAAAGAAGCTCCTCAGTCCCAGGTGTGAGAGTCAGGTTTTCAGCAATATCCTCAAGCACACTAACAGGCATTCCAGTGAGGAGCTTTACACGGTCTTTAAGCGCTTTTTTAAAGTCAAGATCGCCCTGCATCGCCCGCGCAGTTATGCTTTTAACTTCTGCTTCAACTCCTGCAGCCGTTGCAAGCGCGTCGATAACCTCGTCATCAGTAATCGTTGAGTCCATGTCAAAGACGATAAGCCTTTTTTCACGCTGAAAATTCTCATATCTCAAGACTACTACGTCGAGGCCCACACGCTCTGACGCCTGTTTAACCGCCTCACGCACCGTTTCAGGGGATTTGTCTTCAATGTCGATTATGAATTTAACAGAGATAAGATCACCCCTGGCCGTGAGATTTGTAGACTCAATGTTCAGATCCATTGAAACAAGGATGCTGCTCACATCTGAAACGATGCCCGGCCGATCCCTTCCTAAAACAACGAGTGCATAGGGGTTTCGCGGCTTTACCGGGCGGTGGTCCTGGTACTCTGAAAAAGATGTTACCTCAATTTCCACTTGAAGCTTTTCTGCAAGCCGTTTAAGGCCGGTCTGCAGATCCTCAAAACCAAGGCGCCCGGTGGAAAGATCAACGGTCATGAACATGGTAAAAAGCCCTTGCACCACGCTTTGCTTAATGTCTGTGATGTTTATTTTGCCCTGCGCAAGAAACTCGGTTACACCTGAGATCAGGCCTTTTCTATCCTTGCCCAAAATCGTGATAACCGCTTTATCCGTCATTTCAACACCTTGCTGTAGAAGAGCGCAAGATCCCTTGGGATTTGATGATGGCGATCTTTCGAATTCCTCAGCTCATTATACACCTGGACGAACCTTTTTATATCAACCTTTTCCTCAAGCTTCATAGAGTCGAGAAGCCGCGCAACAAGAACGGGTTTGTTTCCTGTGAGCTTAAGCCCACGCTCCCGAAGCATCGGCGTCAGATCAACCTTGGTCATATCCATGAGCTCAGCCTCTTTCGCGCCCAAAATCTCGTAGAGCAAACCGACTTTTTCTTTAAATTCATGCTCGATCATCCGCGTCTTCTCAACCTCCAGCAAGTTGTTTGTGAGAAGCACTCTAATCTTTTTCACCCTGGTCTCACCAAGTCCTTTTATCGGAAAGTTTTTAGGGCTGTGATCTAGAAAGGCGCTGAAAACCTGCATAGGCGTGCCATAGTTTTTCAAAAGCTCAATCGCCTGCACAGCGCCGATTCCGGGAAGACCTGCAAGTATGAAGAGCTGACGGTCATAATCAGTTTCAGTCTTCACTTTACGCCGGATTTCAAGGGTCTCCTTTTTCTCGCCACGTGTCGCCCAGAAATGCATGAGATCCGCCGTATCATAGGCACCGCCGCTGGGAATGATTGTAATGCCCATGTCCTGGATTTTTTTGAAAATCGATGTGAGTGAATGCGGATGGATGAAGTAGCGTGAGGCCCAGGTGGTCATTGGCTGGGCTCTTGCTCTTGACCCTTTCTTCTTGGTCAAGGGTTTACCCATGTTGTCAACACAAAAACATGCGCCCATCTTCGTCTTTGTAAAGATCGCGCCCTCTAAAACGATGCGTGCGTCGTCATAATTTTGGAGGTGCTCAATCTGCGTAAACATTCTGCCGTCTGTAATGCTAGCCAGAAAATCAGAGGCTTTCTTGCGCTCAATCGCAATTGTTCCTTCCGGGGACTGCACCAGGTAATCAGCGATTTCAAGGGGTCGCTCAACAACCACGATGTCATCATAGGCGCGAAGATACCGAATCACATGAGCCCGTTTTTCATTAGGGTCATAAACTACCACAGGTTTGTCATGCATGAACTCGTCGAGAATCATCAAATAACCAATCGGGGTTATCTATTATAAAAAGTGAACAGGCTCACTCGATGTGGCAGCCTTTTTCGCAGGCCTCACGTTTGATTGTATCCTCTGGAACGCCGACGCGGCTTGTGAGGTTGTAGATGGCGCCGTTATATGGGTCAACACTTGCCTTGAGGATGGTTACACCCTCGGTTTCGTTGAACTTGCATCCGCAGCTGTTCTCCTGTATCTCGATCTCCCAGAGATAGCTGTCCCCGGCTGGGTCCCATGCCAGCGAGACCCGTTCGATTCGATCCTCTGGCGCTCCGAAGTTCTCTTCGATAAATGCCTTTGCCGACTGCTCAGACTTCACAGTGTCTAGTGCCACATCTGCAGGGATTGGAATCGATATTTCGCTTCTCTGCCGCCAAACAAGCTGCGCTGAAAAGGCTGTTGACAAAACCGTGAGTACAACTAGCGCCACTAAAATCTTATTATCAACCATAATATTCGATTACTAGACACAACCTTAACATATAATAATTTTTATGGGAAGAGGCATTCAAAGACTTTATATCTCTGCTTTACATATTTAGCGCATCAAATGTGGTGTAACTGATGAACGAGGAAGGGCTTGAGGAATTTGGGAAAAAACTCAAAGGCTTGGTGCATAACACACATCAACTCATTTTAAAAAATAAATTGAAGAATGAAGAAGACGTTAAAAGCGCCGTTATTGACCCTCTTTTGAAACTGCTTGGGTGGAATGTTTCAAATCTCGACCAGGTTAGTAAAGAACATCCCATTGAAGGAGGGTCTATTGATTACGCTTTACTTCACAATGGTAAAGTAAAAGCGATTATTGAAGCCAAGGCCCATGGCAAATCACTTGACGGATATGATCAGACCAAATCAAAGGGAAAGCGCACATATGTAGAGCAGGCAATCAATTATGCATATAACCATCCAGATGGTGTGAACTGGGCTCTTCTGACAAACGGTGCTGAGTGGAGGCTCTACAACGCATATTTCAAAGGTTCAATTGAACAAAAACTTGTTTTCAAACTTCCACTCGATAAACTCGTTGAAAACTCTAACAAGATTGCTCTTCTCTCACGGGAAAGCATTGAATCAGGGGAGACTGATAAAAAATTCAGAAACCGACCGTTGAGAAAACCTGTGGATGTAGAAATCGTTGAATTCCTGCTCATCGCAAGAGACAAGCTAACAACCTCTATTCGCAACAAAAACAAGGACAAATATGATATTGAAACCCTCAGAATCGGTATTCAAAGAATACTTGACAGACTCTTATTTTTCAAAATATGCGAAGACAGGGACATCCTAGAATTTGGAAGACTCAGAGACTTTTTTCAACTTTACACTGAAAAAATGCTTTCAAAAGACAGCTTTGTTCCGGGTCTTAAAAACTTCTTCAGAGACTTCGATAATGTTTACAATGGAGACATGTTTGCGGCGCATCCATGCGAGGATTTCTCAGTTGAAAACAAAGTTTATGAATTCATAATTAACGGCCTCTATGAATATGATTTCGCAACAATCAACGTTGACATTCTAGGGCGGATTTACGAGAACTATCTTGGTAACACTCTCCAGAGCCTTGAAAAAGGTCTTACATGGACGCCGGATCCGAGGGAGAGGAAAAAATTCGGCCAATATTATACGCCTCAATATGTGGTTGATTATATTGTTGAAAGTGTGGGTATCACAAAAGACTCTACGGTCTTAGACCCTGCATGTGGTTCTGGAGCTTTTCTAATAAAGGCATACGATAAACTGAAAGAGGAATATGAAAAATTCAATGAGGCTCAGCTTAAGAGTTCACAGAAAGGTAAAATTGATACCAATCTGTCAATGGTGGAGGATGTTCCAAATGAAATTTTGACTAAGAACCTTTACGGCGTTGATTTGAACCCTGAGGCTGTTGAGATTTCGAAGATAAATCTCTGGCTTCGTTCGATTCGGAAGGATACAAAGCTCAGCAATCTTGATCATAACATCGAGGTGGGAAATTCCCTTGTCTCTGGCACAGAAGACGAACTCAGAGAATACTTTGAAAATCCATTGGAAAAGCGAGCTTTCAACTGGGAAGAACGATTTAGCGAGGTTTTCAAAGAGGATGGTTTTGATGCAGTGATTGGAAATCCGCCGTACGTTTCGACTTCAATGATTGAAATGTCTGATAGAACATTTTTTAGGAAAACTTTTACGACAAGTGGGAAGGAGATGAACACTTTTAGTCTTTTCATGGAGCAAGGATATACTTTACTTAAAAACAAAGGATTATTAGGTTTTATCATTCCAGATAGCTTTCTTTATGTTTTGTCATACTGGAAATTGAGAGAATTTATTTTAGAGAATTTTTCAATTAAATCAATTGTTGTTATTCCAGGAGGCGCATTTGAAGATGCCACCGTTGGAAATAGTGTAATACTAATTATTCAGAAAGAGGACAATGATACTTTAAGAGATGAAAATATAGTTGATACTTTTAGATTAGATCACTTCGACGGTAAATTTACAAACTTGGATAAAGTTCAACAGAGATTATATCATAAGACTCCTGAAAATATTTTCTATTGTACTAATGCAATTATATACTTCTTACTAAAAATGAAGAATAATTGCTTTCTCTTAGGTGAAATAACCGAACTAAAAGATGGAGTAAAAACTGGAAATAACAAAAAATTTACATCCGATAGAAAGGAATCCAAACAATATAAAAAAGTTTTAATAGGGAGCGATATTTTTACATACTCCCTTGAATATAACAATCGTTACTTAAATTACGACCGTCAATTGTTGGCGGGAGCAAGGCAAGAACGAATATTTCTAGCAGAGGAAAAAATTATTCTCCGTCAGACGGGAGATAGGATAATCGCAACTTATGACAATGAGCAGTATTATACTCTTGATAATACCCATCTAATATTGCAAGATAACCCTAAATTCAATTTGAAATACATCCTTTGTCTCATAAATTCAAGACTAATAAACTATTATTATAGTCTCTTAGTTCCAGAAACAGATAGAACTTATGCGCAAGTCAGAATGGTTAATCTTGAGAAGCTCCCCATTAAGGATGTTTCACAAAACGTTCAGACAAAATGCGCTAACCTTGTTGACCGAATGTTAGAACTTCACAAACAGCTAAGCTCTATAAATACTGATTTTTCCAGATACTTGAGTTTTAGAACACTGCTTAATAATTCCAAGTTCGTCACCTATTTTAACTCGCTCAGTCCATCTGATAAAATCGTTTTAAACAAAGCCAATATGACAAAAGCAAAAGTCAAGAAAATTAGAGTAACCGAAGACGGGGAATGGCTAACCTTCAAGGTCGATGCAGTAACAACTGGTCAAACACCCTTTGAAAACGTCGAAGCATTAAAATGCAGATTCACCGATACAAAGCTTAGAAAATTCTTATTTTACATTCTAAAAGATTTGAAAGGCACAAACGGTAAAGGTGTAATCATTGAAAAAATCCTAAACCTCCCAGTTCCAAAGTTCAGCCCAGATCCAAAAGAAAACCGAGAAGCCATCGATAATCTTATGGACGAGTTTCTACCCGCAGTCGCTGAAAAAGAAAGACTTGAAAAAGAAATCGAAGAAACAGACAAAACAATTGATCTGATGGTTTACAAACTCTACAATCTTACAGATGAGGAGATAAAGGTTGTGGAGGGAGATTCATAGCACATTTGTTAATCCGTAGCAAAGTGAGAGGGGCATGTGAATTATGAGGTGTGTCTTTGACAATGCAACTGTTCTCTACGGCGAGGGGTTTGTGGCAGTCCAGGGTTATGTTGTAATCGAAGACGGAGTGATAAATGAGGTTGGCACTGGAGGATACAGCGGCAGGGGTGCAGACATTGTGGACGCTGGCGGCGGGATTATTGCGCCATGTTTTACAAACTCCCATGTTCACTTAGGGGATTCGGCAGGGGCTGATCTCGGCGCTTATCTATCCATTGGCGAGCGTGTTGCTAAGAGCGGTGTGAAATACGAGGCTCACAACCATCCCGACGCAGTGGATGCAATCGCGGCTTCGCTCGACTTGATGAGGCAGGGCGGGACTACGGCGTTCTGCGACTTTCGTGAAGGAGGAGTTGAAGGGATAGGCCTGCTCAAATCGGTTCAGAATATGCCAGGCCGCATCCTCGGACGACCCCTGGATGATGAAGACATTTTTAATTATTGCGACGGACTCGGCATCAGCACGATCAAAGAATACAGTGGTGAAAAGCTAGAAAAGATGCTTGAAAACAGGGGTGGAAAGCTGGTTGCAATCCATGCTGGCGAGGCTAGAGACGATGTACTGGACGCCATGAAGATAGATCCTGACTTTGTGGTGCACTTGACAAACGCAGGTCCGCAGAGCCTTCGAGAGGTCTTTGAAAGAAAGATTCCAATCGTGCTCTGCCCTCGTGCCAACGCATCCTTCGGAGTCGGACTACCCGATTTGAAAGCTATATTTGAAAGCGATTGTCTCATCGGGCTTGGAACCGATAATGTGATGGCCAACCCCCCGAACATGCTCCGGGAGATAGAGTTTACCTGGAAACTATACAGGGGGCTTTACAAAGACCCCGGTTTTGATGCTCGGATGGTTCTGCGCGCTGCCACGGTGAATGGACGCAGAATCCTCGGCCTCCCTGATAACACGATAAAAGAGGGTAACCAGGCTGACTTTATCGTGACAAAGCCAATGGAGTATGCAGTGGACCCGGTACTTGCCCTAGTGCACAGGATCGGGCCGAGTGATATCAAAGAGGTTGTCTCGCCGCCCTATCCCTCCTAGTGATTAGAAGCTGTCTTCATCGCCTGGCATGGGAGGTTCAAAATCCTCGGAATCAGTCTCCACGGCAGGCGCTGGCTCGCTGCTTTTGCCCCGTCCCTTCAACCGATCCATCCACTCTTTGATCGCCACCGCTTTACCTGTGCTCACAAGGTTTGCAGTAATCGTGCTGAAAAGAACAGAAAAAAAGATCACCATGAAGACAATATTCATGATAAGAGTGTCGCCAACGGCAAGAGCTGCAATCGGTGCCATGGCCGCTGATGCGATGCCCCTGGGCGCTGCGAGCTGGAGGAGTGTGAAACCCTCGAACCCTGTTTCATCTCGAACTCCGCGGGCCAGGTAGTTTACGAATATGGGTCGCACCACGAATACGAGGAGTGCGAAGAGAAATTCCACCAGGAGGAGCAGCGGGTTGAGATCAAGCATTATCTGCGCGCCAAGGAGGGTGAAAACCGATATGCGCAGCATGTCTGAAAACTCGGATTGAAATTCTTTCACACGATTTTTAT
>BDTI01000125.1 GCA_002923215.1 archaeon BMS3Abin16
CGTGCCTGCCAGAGTGGCAGGGGTCAAACGAATCGTTGTCACCACGCCTCCGCAGCCCGATGGAAGCATTAACGAGCATACACTGGCAGCCTGCCGGATAGCAGGCGTTTCAGAGGTGTACAAGGTTGGCGGCGCCCAGGCAATCGCCGCACTCACCTATGGCACAGCATCGGTTCCGAAAGTGGACATGATCGTTGGACCCGGGAACGTCTATGTAACGGCAGCCAAAAAAATGGTCTACGGCGATGTGGGAATCGACATGCTCGCAGGTCCCAGCGAGGTTCTCATCATTTCTGATTCAACTGGCGAACCGGGTTTTATTGCCGCTGATATTCGGGCGCAGGCTGAGCATGATCCCAATGCATCCTGTGTGCTGGTTTCAACTGATAAAGAAGTTATAGACGCTGTTTGCGCTGAACTCAAAAGCGATGCTTTAGATGCGCTTCCAGCCCTTGAAAATGTAGCGCTACTCCGTGTAAAGGACCTAGATTCTGCAATAGATTTTTCAAATGAATATGCGCCGGAGCACCTTGAAATCATGGTTGCAGATGAGGAGGAGGCGCTCACAAGGATTCAGAGCGCAGGGTCAATCTTTCTCGGCCCATACTCACCTGTTGCCGCTGGCGATTATGCCAGTGGTCCGAACCACATCCTGCCCACAGGCGGGTGCGCGCGGTTTCAGTCAGGGCTCAACGTCGGGCACTTTCTAAAGCGGATCTCGGTGCAGCGGCTCACCAGGCAGGGACTCAGTGGTATCAGCGATATCGTAATAGGGCTTTCTGAGGCAGAAGGGCTTAAATATCATAGTGAAAGCGTAAAGAAGAGGCTTAAATGATGGACAGAAGTTATTCGGATTCACTGACACCTGAGATGGAAGGGACAACTGTTACAATCGCGGGCTGGGTCCATGAGATACGGGGATTGGGCAAGCTGCGGTTCCTGCTTATTCGGGACGGCAGGGGGATCGTGCAGGTCACGCTTCCAAAGAAGTTTGTTCCTGAAGAGGCGTTTGCGGCGAGTAAAGAGGTTTCAAAGGAAAGCGTTGTCCGGGTGCGGGGTAAGGTTCAGCGTGAAGACCGTGCGCCGAAGGGAATCGAGATTCTGCCCGAGGAAATCGAGATAATCAGCCTTGCAGTAACACCTCTGCCGCTGGACCCGACTGGGAAGGTTGACGCAAATCTTGACACCCGTCTTGACCACCGTGTAATCGATCTCAGGCGTGCAAATGTAGCCGCGATTTTCAAGGCCCGCACAACCGCTCTTCGAGCAGGACGGGAGTACCTTGAATCACAGGGTTTTTCAGCGATTAAAACACCCAGAATCATCTCCACCGCATCTGAAGGCGGGACAGAGCTCTTTCCACTCGCCTATTTTGACAGGGAAGCATTTCTCGCTCAGAGCCCGCAGCTCTATAAGCAGATGATGATGGGCACTGGACTGGACCGTGTCTACGAGCTTGCCACATATTTTAGGGCCGAGGAACATGACACAGTCTCACATCTTAACGAGGTTTCAGCAATTGATTGCGAGATGAGTTTTATCGACTCTGAATCAGAGGTGATGGACATAGTTGAAGGCCTCACTTTGAGCATGATTGAGGGCGTCAGGAAAAACTGCCAGCCTCAGCTTGAAGTCCTCGGCATAGAGATCGACGAGCCGAAAACACCCTTTCCAAGGCTTGAATACATAGATGTAATCGACATGCTGCTTTCAGAAGAAAACCTCAGAGTACCTTTTGGTGAAGACCTGAACACTGAAGCGGAAAAAGCGCTCGGCCGCATAATGGAACGCCGAGGCCATAAACTCTACTTCATAACCAAATATCCCCTTGACATCAAGCCTTTTTACACCATGCCCGACAGCACAGAACCCACGTTATCCAACTCCTTTGACCTGGAGTTCATGGGCCGTGAAATCGTGTCAGGCAGCCAACGTATTCACAACTATGATCTGCTGACTGAGCGGATAGTAGCTAAGGATATGGACCCCGATGGATTCGGCGCATACCTTGAAGCATTCAGATTCGGCATGCCACCCCACGGCGGATTCGGAATGGGCATCGAACGATTCCTAATGCTCCTGCTCAACCTCCCCAACATCCGAGAAACCGTGTTATTCCCACGTGATAGGCATAGACTGACACCTTAGTACTCTCTGAGATTGTGAGTGAAAAAATCTGGAGGAGAAAAAAGAGGGAACCATGGGAGAGTATAGAATTAAGGTGTTAAATGAGGCTTTTCTCAGCGATCACCAGTATAACATTCTTCGCACTCCCAGTATTCGAAGCCGCCGATTTTGTCTTTCCAGCTCTTGATGATCTTCGCATCTTTAGCTGGTACTTCCATCTTCCCAAAATAATGGCCGCCGCTTAAGATATTCTGGTTTTCATCTAATCTGATCTGCAGCCTTTTCCCGCAGACAACACAATATTTCGTAAGGAATGGCATTTTCTCCCGGCCTCGTAATGGAGCATATAAATACGTTCTTGATTAGGCCGAGCCGAAACCTTAATCTATGCGCGTTTTCCTTAGTTTTTCTATGGGCAGGGGTGAATACTTTGGCGGCAGTATCAGGCTTTATGAGGACGATGAAGAAGATTGAAACTCGCCCATCTGAATTGTATCTTATACTCTTAGGATTTCACGCCTTTTTGTAGGCTTTTAGAAACTCCTCTCGCGATATCCTGGATTGAGTGCATATGTTCCGCAGTGTGGAGCCTTTAATCCTTTTGTGGTTTGGCATGGTCAGAGGTGTTTTCCTCCCTCAGGATTTTCTCTGATCATTGATATGTGATTTCCCACTCTCACCATCTCAAAGCCGAGTAATTCCAGGGTCTTGATAACCTTGGTTTTGGGCGCGTCTTTTGGAAACTTCATTAAACAGCCACTTCAGCGATAAAGGTCTCGAGGATCTCCTCTGGTTCAACCGATTCTTTTCCGAAGGTTTCAATGTGGAATTTTATGGCTGATTTCACATCATCCACCGCCTCTTCATATGTGTCTCCTTCTCCAACCACTACTCCTTTCAGCCCAAGCGGATAGGCCAGGTAGCCTTCTGGATGCTTTTCCACAATGATCTTGATCTGTTTCATGATATCTACTCTACTACTTTGCGCTATTGAATTATAAAAGGATATCGACAACACCACATTAAAAATAACATGCTGAGGTATAGCGGATGGGAAATAAAATCCCAAAAGCACACCACTTGAAGCACGAACAGAGTGAGTAGGGAGAAAATATGGATGGGCAGCCCGAGAGTCGATGTGATGACTATGAAAGCAATTCTTTTGCGGCTGTTAAAAACGTGTCAGCTTTTTTGATCCATCTTTCTGCATCAACCTTGCTGGCCTCTGTTCTTTTTCAATCTCCCCTGCTCTCAGTGGTGCTTTTCCACCCACAACACCGCCCGGCCATAGTTCATAAGCTTCATCGAGGGCGGTTTGCTGCCGCTGTCAGTTGTCAGGGGGCGGATGAGCAGGTCTGCGCCCACTGTTTGCGCGATTTTTTGAAGCGGGAGTATAAGCTCTGGATTTGGCCGGATCGAGTAGATCAGACTTGCGCCACTGTATTTTTCTATGTCGGGTTCGAAGATGTCATCGAATAGTGCATCGCCAGAGGGGCAGATGTCCACAGCCAAAATCTCCGCATCCATCTCCCGCTTCAATGCTTTGTAAACTGAATCCTCTGGTCCCATGCCTATTTCAACTATCTTTTCCGCGCCACTATAGTTTGCGGCTATGTATCGGAGGAGATCAGGTGTGTCAAAAAGCATTGTCTGCCACCATTTTAAGGATTTTTTCCTGCGCCCGGCGTAGGTGCTGCAGAAATGTTGTGTGTTTAATCCCCATTTTACCTGCGAGGATATGTGCGTTTGTCTTCCTTGGCGTTTTGAAATATCCTTCTCTAAGCGCTAGTTGGAGTGTTTCTTTTTGCCTGGCGGTGAGTGTTGAAAGCAGGCTGCTTTGAGTTATGTAGTCCGCGGCCAGAGCCACCTTGTATTTTACTCCCAGCTCATCCAGCGCGGATAGAAACTTGGTGATTTCTCCTGACATACCTGTAACAGATAACCGCAGAGACTGCTCGGTGATTTGAATCGGAAACTCGTAGTAAACATTGTGTTTTTCAAGCATGAGCGTGAGTTTTGTGGGCTCTTTTTTCACGAGAAATGTGGTTTTCCCATCGATGGTTTTTATCTTTGAAAGCTCGGTTATTCCCAGCCGCTTCTGGTTTATGACAGTGTCCTTTGTGACCTGCCAGATGTTGACGCAGCTTTCGCCTGTTATTTTGAGGCCGTCAGTTACTTCGATGCTCTGACCGCTGCCTTCCACAGCTTCCAGGTAGTTTAGGCCGATTTTTTTCAGCTCACCTGAAGGTATCACCAGAGTTATCTTCTTCAAATTACCTTCCATAGTAGTAGTTAATTAGATTAACCGGTACAAATAGATTTTGAGCCATGAACCCCATGGACGTGAAAAAACTCCCGGCTGCAAAAGCGCTTCTATACGGCGTCGGCCTAGATTCAGAAGAAATAGATAAACCCTTAATCGCAGTGGTCAACTCCTTTAACGAAATCGTTCCAGGTCACATCCACCTGAACGAGCTGGCCGACGCCGCGAAAAACGGCGTTCGCGAGGCAGGAGGCGTCCCGCTGGAATTCCCTGTAATCGGCGTCTGCGACGGAATCGCAATGGGACATAACGGCATGAAATACAGCCTGCCATCCCGTGAGCTTATCGCAGACATGGTTGAAGACATGGTGCGCGCCCATGGCATCTTCGAGGGAATCGTCTTTCTCGCCGCCTGCGACAAAAACGTGCCAGGCCTGCTCATGGCCGCGGCAAGGCTTGATATGCCCAGCATATTTGTAACAGCCGGCCCCATGCTCCCTGGAGAACACAACAATCAGTG
>BDTI01000126.1 GCA_002923215.1 archaeon BMS3Abin16
AGACCCATCAGTAAGCTTCACTGAGATTAGCTCGTCATCATCGTCCAGCTTGATAGCGATTATCCCGCCGCGCCGCGGCCTCCTGTAGGCTGATAGGTCTGTCTTTTTCACGGTACCCTTCTTTGTCGCGAAAACAAGGTAGTGATCGGGGTCGAACTCGCTTACCGGGATCGTGGCACGCACCTTCTCACCTTCGCCAAGCTCAAGTAGATTTACGATTGCCTTTCCTTTGGAGTATCTGCCGGTGAGAGGTAAGCGATAGACCTTGAGCAGATGCACCTTCCCCTGGTTTGTGAAGAAGAGCACATAGTCATGTGTGGACGCTACAAAGAGGTCTTCAACAAAATCCTCCTCCTTTGTCTCCATTCCGATCACGCCTTTACCACCCCTGCGCTGGCTGCGATATGTGTCGATCGGCACACGCTTGATGTAGCCTGTGTTAGTGATGGTTACGATCATGTCCTCCACAGGTATGAGGTCTTCATCTTCGATCCCAAGCTCGCCGTCGACGATTTCAGTCCTGCGCGTGTCGCCGTATTTTTCTTTGATCTCGGAAAGCTCGGTTTGAATGATTTCAAGAACCATCTGCGGGTCGGAAAGCACCTTGCCATAGTATTCAATCTTTTTCTGAAGCTCAGCATATTCAACGTCGATCTTCTCACGCTCAAGTGCGGTGAGGCGCTGAAGCCGCATGTCAAGGATTGCCTGCGCCTGAATAAGTGAGAGGCCGAACTCCAGGGTAAGCCCTTCTTTTGCTGCTTCACCGTTTTTCGAAGCTCGGATCAATTTGATCACAGCATCGATACGGTCCAGCGCAGTTCGAAGCCCCTCCAAAATGTGAGCCCGTGCCTCAGCCTTTTCAAGCTCAAATTGTGTGCGCCGCGTTACAACCTCACGCCGATGAGTGAGATACTCGCCCAGAAGGTCTTTTAGCGTGTGAACCACAGGCTGGCCCCGGATAAGCGCGAGATTGATTATGCCAAAGGTTGTCTGCATCTGAGTGTGCTTGTAGAGCTGGTTGAGAACGATTTCAGCCGGAGCATTGGTCTTCAGCTCGATTACAATACGCATACCATCCCGATCCGACTCGTCGCGCAGATCAGAAATGCCTTCGATCTTCTTGTCCTTCACAAGATCAGCAATGAATTCGATAAGCCGGGATTTATTCACCATATAAGGCAGTTCAGAGACCAGTATGCGCTGTCTCTTTCCCCATTCCTCGATTTCAGCCTTGGCGCGCAGGGTGACCTTCCCGCGCCCTGTGCTGTAGGCTTCACGGATCCCGCTTCGCCCCAGAATAAATCCGCCTGTGGGGAAGTCCGGCCCAGGAATAGCTTCCATAAGCTCTTCAACAGGTGTCTCAGGATCGGCGATAACCATGTTAAGCGCGTCCACCACTTCAATGAGGTTATGCGGCGGCATGTTGGTTGCCATTCCAACAGCGATTCCGCTGGAGCCGTTTAACAAGAGATTTGGAAGTTTCGCCGGAAGCACAACCGGCTCTTTGAGCGAGTCATCATAATTCGGCGTGAAATCCACGGTTTTTTTATCAATATCTGAGAGAAGCTCGGTCGCGATCTTTGAAAGCCGCACCTCAGTATAACGCATGGCTGCTGCCCGGTCGCCGTCAACTGAACCGAAATTACCCTGCCCATCGGCCAGTGGATAACGAAGCGAAAAGTCTTGCGCCATTCTAACTATTGTATCGTAAATTGCGGAATCTCCATGCGGGTGATACTTACCCATGACGTCACCAACAATTCGAGCCGATTTTCGATAGGGCTTGTCAGGCGTCATCCCCGACTCGTTCATGGCATAAAGGATTCGGCGGTGCACAGGCTTGAGACCGTCTCGCACATCAGGCAAGGCCCGGCCTACAATAACTGACATGGCGTAATCAATATAGGAGCTTTCCATCTCCTCCTCAATGCGCCGGTCTAGTATCCTTTCACTCGCCTCAGCCATAACCTACACATCCAAGTTTTTAACAAGACTCGCGTTACGCTCAATAAACTCGCGCCGCGGCTCAACCTTCTCACCCATTAGAAGCGTGAAAAGCTCATCTGCCTTCAAAGCATCTTCAATCGTCACCTTAAGTAGGGTCCTGGTCGCCTTATCCATCGTAGTCTCCCAGAGCTGCTTCGGATTCATCTCGCCAAGACCCTTATAACGCTGTATGCCCACACCCTTTCTGCCAATCTCCTCCAGCACGCTCTCAAGCTCGCGGTCATCAAAGGCATAGTGCTCTGCCTTGCCCTTCTTAACCTTATAGAGCGGCGGCTGGGCAATGTAAACAAAGCCTGCCTCCACAAGCAGCTTCATATGTCTGAAGAGAAGCGTGAGAAGCAAGGTTCGGATGTGCGCGCCGTCCACATCGGCATCCGTCATTATAATGATTTTATGATACCTTACTTTTTCCAGGTTCAGTTCATCGTCAATCCCTGCGCCAATCGCTGTTATGAGCGTGCGGATCTCCTCATTTGAAAGAATCTTATCGAGCCGCGCCTTTTCAACGTTGAGTATCTTTCCCCGCAGCGGCAAGATAGCCTGAAACGCCCGGTTACGGCCCTGTTTTGCACTGCCGCCGGCCGAGTCACCCTCGACGATGAAGAGCTCGCACTTTGCAGGGTCACGCTCAGAGCAGTCTGCAAGCTTTCCCGGAAGTGTTGTAAACTCAAGCGCGCCTTTCCGGCGTGTAAGCTCACGCGCCTTTTTCGCAGCATCCCGCGCCTTTGATGCGAGAACCGCTTTTTCAACAATCTTTTTCGCAACACTCGGGTTCTCCTCGAAAAACTCCTTGAGCGCATCGTAAATAATAGAGTCAGTAATCCCTTTTATCTCGCTGTTACCGAGCTTTGTCTTGGTCTGGCCCTCGAACTGAGGCTCGGTGAGCCGGACACTGATGATTGCGCTGAGTCCCTCCCGCGCGTCCTCGCCTGAAAGCGCATGGTCTGTAACACCCTTAGCATAATCATTGACCGCCCGCGTGAGAGCAGCCCGAAAGCCCGAAAGATGGGTGCCGCCTTCATGGGTGTTGATGTTGTTTGCGAAGGCGTACACAGATTCATTGAAGCCGGCGTTGTACTGGATGGCGACCTCGATTTCAGTCGTGTCCTTTGACTTGTTGATGTAGATGGGTGGATGAAAAGGGTCACGGTTTCTGTTCAGATGCTCAACAAAGCTGACTATCCCACCCTCATAATAATAGTCCTCAGCCTTGCCGCTGCGCGAGTCTGTGATTGTGAGGCGCACGCCCTTGTTGAGAAAGGCCAGCTCCTGCAACCGTGATGTCAATGTTTCAAAGCTGAATTCTGTTGTTTCAAATATCGAGCTGTCTGGCTTGAAAGTAACCTTTGTCCCTGTTTCTTCGGTGGCGCCGATAACATCAAGTCCTGTTACGGGATCGCCCCTTTCATACCGCTGCCGAAAGACTTTTCCCGCACGCTTAACCTCAACTTCAAGCCACTCTGAGAGCGCGTTTGTAACACTCACTCCCACGCCGTGCAAGCCGCCTGAAACCTTATAGCCTTTGCCAGAAAACTTGCCGCCGGCGTGAAGCTGAGTCATCACAACCTCAACAGCGCTTTTCCCAAACTCCTCCATGATACCGGTGGGAATCCCGCGGCCGTCGTCAGCTACGCTCACACTCCCGTCATCATGAATAACAACCTGAATGTTCGAACAATACCCGGCGAGTGCTTCGTCAATCGCATTGTCCACCGCTTCATAGACCAGGTGATGCAGCCCCAGCGAGCTTGTAGACCCTATGTACATGGCAGGTCTTTTACGCACTGCTTCAAGGCCTTCAAGAACCTCGATTTCCTTTTCTGTGTACTCCTCAGGCCGCTCCATATTTCCATCCAAAAAATCGATACATTTTTCCTATTTGTGGCTAATGTTTTTATCCCATATAAAGGTTTATATCTATGCTGCGCCCTCTAGGCTTAAAAGAGAGATTTAGAAGCGTAAACATGAGGCTTTGGTATCTCTTCAGCGGTATTGTGGATTTGGAAAGGCTTTTATCGAAATTTAACGGTAAAACTCGGTGTAGCCAGCGTATAAATCATAAAATATATATAACATATGGAAAAAGAATTTTTTAGGTGATGAATTATGCCAGAGATACCAAATGCAGCAGCAGACAGGATAATTAGAAATGCAACAGGCCTACGAGTTGGAGCTGATGCGGCAGAGCTACTTGCCGAAGAGCTTGACGAGATAGGTAAAGAGATTGCCGAGGGGGCAGGGAAACTTGCAAGGCACGCTGGAAGAAAGACAGTTAAAGCAAGCGATATTAAACTTGCTCTTAGCTCCTGAAACCAGGTTCAGCGATAAAAGCGGCTATCATGCTTTTATGGGTTGAAAAATACCGACCGCAAAAGCTCAGCGACCTAGTAGGAAATCCAAGGACACTAGCCCGGCTCAGCGAATGGACACATGAGTTCAAAGATGGTGAGGCCAAGAAAAAAGCGCTTCTACTTCACGGCCCACCGGGATCAGGCAAAACATCAGCAGCAATAGCCCTATCAGAGGAGCTTGGATTCGAGCTTGTTGAAACCAACGCATCAGATGTAAGGACAAAGGATGCGGTGGAGCGAAAAGTGGGATTTGCAGCAAGCCTTGCAAGTCTTGACCCGGAAAGCAAGGGTAAAATCATCCTCATCGATGAAGTGGACGGTATCCACGGCCGATCAGACTTCGGCGGGCTTGCAGCGGTTAAAAAGATAATCAAATCTTCAAAGGAACCTGTGATCCTGCTTGCAAATGACGCCTGGAGTCTGCCAGCGGATTTTCGAGCGCTCTGCGAGCTTCTTGAGTTCAAACGAATCGACCGCCGCGCGGTTCTCAAGGTTTTAAAGCGCATAGCAGAGGAGGAGGGAGTAGTGGCGGATGAAAAGGCTCTTTCAATTATTTCAAGCAATGCAAATGGCGATCTGCGCTCAGCGATTAACGACTTGCAATCGCTGGGACATGGAGGCAGAATAGCGGTTTCAGACTTATCATCGCTTTTTATGCGTGATTCTGAGCTTTCCATCTTCAAGGCACTTGCCCAGATATTTAAAACCGATTCTTGTGACCGGGCGCGTGAAGCCATGTTTGAGTCTGATGAAGACCCTGAGACTCTGTTTAACTGGATCTCTGAAAACGTGCCCCTTGAGTATGAGGACCCGGAGGATCTTGCACAGGCATACCACTATCTCTCGCGGGCCGACATATTCCTGGGTCGCATCCGAAAACGGCAGGATTGGAGGCTTTTGGGTTATGCGAGCGATCTCATGAGCTGTGGGGTCGCGGTTTCAAAGAAAAGAAGGTACAACAAGTTCATCCGCTATAAGTATCCGCAGCGTTTTGCCATGCTGGCCCGCACCCGTGCCAGGCGAAACCTTGTGGGCGAAATCGCGACCAAGATTTCCCATAGGTGTCATGTCTCATCCAAACTTGCTGCAACGGAGTTCATCCCGCTCCTGGAAAGCCTTTTCCGCGATGTGGGCAAGGCAGCGGAGCTTTCATCTTACTTCGGATTCAACCAGAAGGATATTGAATTCTTCCAGCCTGACAGCGCCAAAAAGATACATGAAATCGCTGAAAAGATATCTGCAGAAAGGATCACGCCAAAAACCTTGCAAACATCATTGTTTTAACAATATTGGTGTATTCTAGTCTAAGCGGAAGGTTGAATATTTTTATTTCCAGATCAATCAATCACCTTTTTATATTTCATTGTTTTACATATTATTGAAAATAATGATAACATCAGAGAGTATGAAAATTGTATATCTTTTAGGGACTGGAGCCACAAATGCAGAAAAGCATTTAGAATGTAAAATTAAAAATACTGGTATTGATGAAGATGGGAAATTACAAGCTGAATTATCAAGCAATGGCGTATCCGGTAGAGTAATTGATAAATTAGTAGAAGGGGATTTACTTGACAATTATGGGATTAATTCCGATAATATTCATACTCCGTGGTCTAAAAAAGATTTTGATATTGAATTTTTAATTTCAATACTCGAGTCGCTTAAAACAGAGCTCGGTGAAAGACATTCTAGAACACTTAGACAATATTATAGAAACGATATAATTGATAATATTCATGTAACTGGAGAGACCATAACACCTCGATTATTAACCTCATTAATTGAATGGCATAATCTGGACGGTTGTAATGAGGAACTTATAGGATTTATAACATTAAATTATGATTCCATTCTAGAAACGGCATTCACAATGAAACATGAAAAATTTAACTACGGTATCGAAGATATTCAAGTTGATGCTTCCTTAGATTTTGAGCACGAAAAAGGAAATCCGTATCTATTAAAACTGCATGGCTCCTTTGATTGGTTTCGTGATACAGACGTAACAAATAAACTCCTCGTAAAATCAACGGGGCCGTCAGAATCAATGCAATGGATTCCACCTCAATTGTTTAAAAAACATAATAAACCTCCTTTTAATATCCTCTATAAGAAAGCACAAGATATTCTCAATGAGTGCGATATCTTGAGAGTAATTGGATGTTCGTTGAGCGCCAATGATTTTAATTTAATATCTCTGTTGTTTAAAACCCAAATGAAGAGAGGGAGAAGGAATTATAAAATCGAGCCTATAGCCAGCCGAAAAAGAGTTAAAGATTTAATTAAAGACCGGCTAGGATTTCTTTCTTTTGAAGAGTCTTTTTATGAAAAGGATGATTGGGGAAAATTAGAAAAAGAATCTACGAATAATCCTTTTCTCGATTGGCTGTATTATATCGTAATAAACACCACAACTGATATATCTAGTACCGACCATTTAAAAAAGATTGAAGGAATGTTTGATTTATGGCAACCATGAAAAGATATGTTGAAGATTGGAAAGCCAACGATATAATAGCTGGAGTTGAATCTGGTCAAATCGGCTTAGACACTGAATATCAGAGAGAAATAATATGGTCTGCTGAAAAAAAATCTTTGTTGATTGATTCAATATTAAACAATGTAGATATCCCCAAAATATACTTTGCAAAGTTTACTGAAGATGACCGTTATGAATGTATAGACGGAAAACAACGGATCGCATCAATCCAACTTTTTTATAATAACAAGCTTAGGTCAACATCTGGGGAGTTTTTAAATAAGTTGGAAAATAAAAAATTGTTTTTGGATTATAAATTCTCTGTAAGTATTGTTGTTGATCCAACTGATGAAGATATTTCCACTCTCTTTCATCGCCTTAATCTAGGTATACCTTTAAATGGGGGCGAACTTCTACATGCAATGAGGGGAGATATGCGAGATTTTATTTTTGAAACAGTGGGACACAATGGTCACTTTGTTGGCAAAATCGGCTTGAAAGAATATAGATTCTCAAGAGAGACCGCTTTAGCCCAAATGGTAATCAATTCATTGTATTTTAGGGAAAGTAAAGATTCATTTGTCAGGGCACGATACGAAGACCTACGGGAATTTTTAGTACATAATAAAGAATTTAATGTTGAGTCGTCTCGAAAGGTGGGAAAAATTGAGGAGAACCTAAAAAAAATTGAAGAAGTTTTTGGGGAAGATAATTCAAAGCTTAATAGAAAAGCAGCAATTGTTTCCGCCTATCTGTTCTGTGAAGAACTAATAAAAGATGAAAAAAATGATGAGCTAAAAGAATTTCCAAAATTTTATTTGAAACTTCTTTATGAAATGAAAGTTCAAGCCGATTTTATTAAGAATTATCAAGAACCCACGAAAAAAATATTATTGGAAAAGTTCCAGAAAAATTTACAACAAGCTTCCGCTGAAGGTTATTCTCTTTATAGACGGCATATTTTTATTGAAAAAGCATTTGACCATTATCTCAAAACTGGGAAAATAATGGGGGATTCACAGATGGTATTAACCAAAGATCCTAATATCAAGAATTTTTCCAAATAACAATACTTTCTCTCGATGGGTTTCGTTCATATTTTTTCATCTGTTGCGAGCTGTTTCCTCGATATCTTGCTATAAGGATATTTTCAGTTGTTAATCCAGTCTGTTCACCGATTTCAGCGAGAATTTCATCAACAGGGATATTAACCCCTCCAAAACGAACATTGCTCACAACAAGACCAATCTTCCCATCAGGTTTTAAACGCTTTTGCATCTGAGAAATTGAGAGATACATATCCTCAAAATAACCCTCAATCATTTCAGGTACTCGAGGATTGTTAACACCTGCATCCTTAACTTTAGTAATCAATTCATCAAGGAGTGGTGGCTTTTTATAACCATTAGAATTAAATCTCTTTCTAGCTTCCACATGCGATCTAAGTGTGTTGTACCTTATTTCTTTAAGTTCAGCATTACTCTCAACAAAATTGAATATCATTTCAAGCCCATATATCCGAGTATAATCATGCCTATTTGGATAGGGTGGTGAAGTAATAACCGCATCAAACTTCTTTTTAGTTGAAAGTTTTCTCGAATCAGATGTCCTTGCGCATACTTTTACATTCGAGAAGTTGTTGTTTAAGGATACAACGTCTTCAATCATTTGACGGATTCTAGCTAAAAATGTCGGATAAACCTCATCCGCAGAAACGTCTCTTTGAACTATTCTTAGGAAACCTCCCGCCTTTGTTGTGTTGCTCATTGATTCGAGGATGCTCAACAAACCTAAAGAATAAAAATCCCTAATATTTCTGTCATTAATACTATCGATTTTTTGTTTTAACCTGAGTAGTTCATTTTTTACTTCGTTATTGAAAGCTTTATTAATTATCTCAATGTCCGGCAATTCAATAGTGGAAGGACTTATCTTGCCATTACTTTCAAACGTCTTTAGTCTTTGTTTTAACTTCCGAACGTCGTAATTGCGTGTCTTAACATTTGACAGAAAAACAGAGAATGGAAGGATATCAAACCCCATTGAATTAATCCCAAACTCTTTGCAGGCAAGTAATGTAGTTCCTCCTCCACAAAAGGGGTCCAAAACCCAGGAGTGACTACTCAACTCAAATTCGTTTATTAGCTTTTCAACTAGATCCCTCGAATAGCTATGCTTAAATGAATGCCAATTATATATCGGTGTATCTTTGTCTCTCCTTGGAGAGATAAGAGGTCCAAAATCCTCAAGTTTTTCCTTTATTGTTAAATCAGGCATGTATATCCAAATATGAGCTTTAGCCTCCATTTAAACCTTTAGGCTCATGGCACTGTGACTGACATGTTGATTGCGATTTCTGCGATGTCGGTTGAGTATTCGGCGATTCTGAGGAGGCTGTCAATCATGCCCTTGTATTTGATTGCGGCTGGCCGTGAAAGCTCTTTTGCAAATATCAGGTCTGACGCTTCATGATATTGTTCTTTAATTTCTTTTAGCTCTTTGAATGTTGCTGATGCCATTTTTTGGTCTCCTCTGAAGAGGGAGTTTGTTGATTCTTCAAAGATTTTCAGCGTACTGTCAAGCATTTCAAGAGGGATTGTTAGATCAAGGTCTTCTGATGCGATGGTGATGTAGTTTTTAATCAGGTTTTCAATGTGGTCTGCTGTTCGTTCAAAGCTTTTTACGACGAGTCGAAATCCCAGTGCTTCCCGTTGTTCGCTTAGCCCGAGGCGCTCGGCGGTTTCCTGGTATCGGACTGCTGATTTAAGCTGGCGCACGATTAGGAAGTAGAGTCTGTCTATTTCGCGTTCCCTTGTGATTATGTCTTCTGCGAGGAGGAGGTTTTTTTCCTTGATTGCTTCAATTGTATCTTTGAGCATGCTTTTGATGATGAGTTTCATTCGTTTGAGGGCCTGGGGTGTGGGGATTTTTTCCTGGTCGAGCACGACGTCGAGGATTACTCGGTCTTCGTATTCTTCGGCTATTTCGAGTCCTATGAGGAAGCGGGTTACGTCGCGGATGTGTTTTTTATATTCCAGGCGTTTTCCTTCGTCGAATTTTATGACGATATCGTTGTAGCCTACGAGGTAGTGGGAGATGATCAGGAGGTTTAGGTCTTCTGGTGATTCGAGGTTGTTTGCTTTGATCTCTGATTTAGCGGTTTTTTTGTCGATTGTTGATACGCTTATTGTGAGTGCGCCTTCTGTTTCTTTTACAAAGACGCTTTCCCCTTCTTTTAGCCTGTTTTTTGTGACCCATTTTTTCGGTAGGCTCATTACGAATGTTGAGCCGCCGCTTTTGTAGACTTTACGTGTTTCCATGATAAATCACTACTCTACTGATTTTTTTATACTATATATATATTATTGAGAAAAAGTATATATATCCTCATTTACTCCAACGAACCAAGGTGATAGAAATGGAAGAAAAAAACTTGTGTGAACGGTGCAAGAAAGAGATAAACGGATGGAGTATTGCAAAGGAAACTCTTTGTGGAGACCTACTACTCTTTCATCCGCACTGCCACGCTAATCTTAATCATATTAATCATATCAGAGCAGGATTATCCGCTGCATAATGAGGTGAAATGAATGAAAAATATATGGAAAATACTGGTGGCAACATTGATAATAGGATTGTTCGCCGGCTGCCTTGGAGGGGGACAAAATAGCGGAGAGGCGAATGGCTTAACAGGCGATATCAAGGTTGATGGTTCAAGCACTGTTTTCCCGATAACAGAAGCTGTTGCCGAGGAGTTCCAGATCGCAAACCCGAATGTCCGGGTTACAGTAGGGGTCAGCGGAACGGGAGGCGGTTTCAAGAAATTCTGCGGCGGTGAAACAGACATAAGCGATGCATCACGACCGATCAAACAAAAAGAGATCGACGCATGTGCCGCTAATAACATCCAGTATACTGAAATGCCTGTTGCATATGACGGTCTCAGCGTTGTGGTCAACCCAGCCAATGATTTCGCAGAATGCATGACCGTTGAAGAGCTTAACAAACTCTGGAAGCCTGACAGCACTGTTACAAAATGGAGTGACATCAGAGCAGAATGGCCGGACGAGGAAATAGAGCTCTTTGGGCCTGGCACAGACAGCGGAACCTTCGACTATTTCACCGAAGAAATCAACGGCAAAGACGGAGTGAGCAGATCAGACTACACTGCAAGCGAGGATGACAATGTTCTTGTCCAGGGCATAGCAGGAGAAAAGAATGCTCTCGGTTACTTTGGATACGCCTACTATGTAGAGAATCCGGGTAAGCTCAAGCTTGTGAAAGTTGACGGTGGGAAGGGCTGCATACTGCCAACACCTACAACCATAAACGACGGGTCCTACGCACCGCTTTCCAGGCCGATCTTCATATACCCAAATACGAAGTCACTGGAAAAACCGCAGGTCAAGGAGTTTGTGAAATACTATCTCACCGAGGGAAAAGCATTGGTTTCAGAAGTAGGATACATCCCCCTGCCAGACTCCGTGTACAAAGAAAGCCTTAGCAAGATAAGCTAAGAGGTGGGAACAGTAAAAGCGGGATAAGAGAGGGGCTAAGCGCCTCTCTCGTCCTCAATTTTTTTAAAGCAGACGTCCATAAAAATAAATACATTACTAATGTAACGATACAAAAGGTGGTGCATCATTGTGAAGAAATTAAAAGAAATGGTAATAGAAAAAATATTGCTGGCATCCGCCCTCATATCCATTCTCACAATGATTGGCATCATAGCGGTCCTGTCCGTTGAAACAATCAATTTTTTCAGACAAGTAACCTTTACAGAATTCTTCACAGACACCCGGTGGGCACCCCTCTTTGAACCCCAGCATTTCGGCATCCTGCCATTAATAAACGGGACCCTGATAATAACGGTCGGCGCCGCGATTGTCGCCATTCCTCTTGGGCTTCTTTCAGCCATATACCTGAGTGAATATGCAGATTTCCGGATTCGCCAGGTTGTTAAGCCTGTTCTCGAGATACTTGCAGGGATACCAACTGTAGTATATGGGTATTTTGCCCTTACATTCATCACTCCTATGCTCCGCAGAGTTTACCCAGAGACCAATATCTTCAACGCAGCCAGCGCAAGCATCGTTGTGGGGATACTCATCCTTCCCATGGTGGCTTCCCTGAGCGAGGACGCGATCAGAAGTGTTCCACGTTCAATCAAGGAGGGAGCCTATGCCCTTGGAGCAACGCCCTTTGAAGTATCAACCAAGATAGTGGTTCCTGCAGCACTTTCAGGCATTCTTGCATCCTTTATGCTGGCACTTTCCCGTGCCATTGGTGAGACCATGGCCGTGACAATCGCCGCGGGCGGGATGCCCAATCTCACGCTCAACCCCCTTGAAAGCGTTCAAACCATGACAGCCTACATAGTACAGGTGAGCCTGGGCGACACACCCTACGGCACAATCGAATACCAGAGCATCTTTGCAGTTGGCATGGTTCTTTTCATCATGACCCTGGGGATGAATATAACAAGCCAGATAGTCAGGCGAAGATTCAGGGAGGTGTATCAGTGAAGACCCATCGTTCTCGGCGTGACCTAAAGACCAGGATATTCAAAATAGTAGCCGCAGCCTCCACCCTTATTGCGCTGATATTCCTTTTTCTGCTGCTCTATGATTCTTTTTCAGACGGTCTTCCATGGCTTGACAAACAGTTTTTAACAAGCTTCCCCTCAAGGTTTCCTGAGAAGGCAGGCATAAAATCTGCGCTCTATGGTTCAGTGTGGCTTATGGCGTTTACAGCTATAATCTCAGTACCTATCGGCGTTATGGCGGCTGTGTATCTCGAGGAATATGCAAAGGACTCTTTTCTTGAGACGGTAATTGAAACTAACATCTCAAATCTCGCAGGTGTTCCAAGCATAGTCTACGGCATGCTGGGACTCGCCTTCTTTGTCCGGGCATTACAACTTGAAAGAAGCGTCCTTTCCGGCGCCTTGACCATGACCCTGCTCATCCTTCCCATCATCATAATCTCAAGTCAGGAGGCCATCCGAGCGGTTCCAAAATCAATCAGAATGGCTAGCTATGCCCTGGGAGCTACCAAGTGGGAGACCACACGCCATCATGTCATTCCAAACGCCCTTCCAGGAATATTGACCGGAACCATTCTCGCCATGTCCAGGGCTGTTGGAGAGGCTGCACCCCTGATCATGATCGGCGCGCTCACATTCATCGCATTCACACCGAAAACACCCTTCGACCCATTTACTGTTCTCCCTATCCAGATCTTTAACTGGGTTTCGAGGCCTAAGGAAGAATTCAGGCTTATAGCGGCAGCAGGCATCATCGTGCTTCTTGTGTTTCTCCTAACAATGAACGCTGTTGCCATATTGATCAGAAACAGATATCAGAGGTATGCAAGATGGTAAAAACCACGGTAAAGATCAAAGATTTCAGTGCTTATTATGGTGATAATAAAGCTATTTCAAATGTTACACTGGACATTTATGAAAACAAGGTCACAGCTATTATCGGCCCCAGCGGCTGCGGTAAAAGCACTTTATTGCGCTGTTTAAACCGTATGAATGATTTTATCGATGACTTCAGGGTAGAGGGTGAAATCCAGATCAATAATCAGGGGCTGGAAGATCTGGATCCGGTAGAACTCAGAAAACGCTTTGGAATGGTTTTTCAAAAGCCAAATCCCTTTCCTAAAAGCATCTATGATAATGTTGCCTGGGCCCCGAAGATCCATGGAATAAAGAACAAGAAAAAATTGGATGAAGTGGTTGAGTCCAGCCTGAAAAAGGCCGCTCTCTGGGATGAGGTTAAGGATCGGCTTAAAGACAACGCCCTTGGGCTTTCAGGAGGGCAGCAGCAGCGCCTCTGTATTGCCCGGGCTCTCGCAATTGAACCTGAAATAATCCTGTTAGACGAGCCTTGCTCCGCCCTTGACCCTATCTCAACCGCCAAGATAGAGGACCTCATAAAAGAGCTTAAAAAAGATTATACCATTATAATTGTCACACATAACATGCAGCAGGCTGCGAGGGTCTCTGATTATACGGCGTTTCTGCTCCTTGGTGAACTTATTGAGTACAGTGATACTGACGCGCTGTTCGAGACGCCGAAAAACAAGAAGACAGAGGATTATATCACCGGGAGGTTTGGGTGAATGAGGCTTGTGCACATATCTGATCTACACTTTGGGTCTCGGTTCAACGAAACGGCCTTTGAATCCGCGGTGGAAGAGATAAACTCCCTTGAACCCGATGCCCTGGTTGTAAGCGGCGACCTATCAGACGATGGTCTTACCCACGAGTTTGAAAGGGCCCGTGACATGCTGAAAGGTTTCAAGTGCAAAAACCTGATCGTCTGTCCTGGAAATCATGACTATCGAAATACTGGTTATCTTATTCTCAAGGATTATTTCAGTCTCAAACAGGTCTATGAAACCGAGGTGGCAAAGATCATTGTGTTGAAAACAGCGCGACCCGATAAAAACGAGGGCGAAGTCGGTTATAGACAGCAGCTCTGGCTTGAAAAACAGTTCAGAGACACAGGTAAGACTCGGATAGTTGTCATGCATCATCATCTGATACCGGTTCCAGACACAGGAGTTGAGCGGGACACTGTAATCGATGCTGGAGACGTTCTGGCGGCATTGAAAAGATCGAAGATCGATCTCGTGCTCTGCGGCCACAAACACCGCCCCTGGAAATGGGACTTTGAGGGTTTAAAGATTATGCATGCAGGAAGCCTCAGTGACATCCGGCTCAGAGGGTTTTTCCACAACTCATATAACATAATTGACGTTGATGAAAAGGGGATCCATGGGACGGTAAAGGTTATAGGCGGGGATGAGCTAAGCTTTGATGTGTTAGAAAAGGAAAGGATGAACTAAAAATGGTTAGACGCGGATTTGAAAAGGAGCTGCGAAAGCTTGAAGACTCGGTAGTTGAGATGGCTGAAATGGCTAAAAGGAGTGTTGACTATTCGGTTGAGTCACTTAAGAAAAAGGATGCTGCTCTTGCTGAAAAAGCGATCGGCCTTGAAGAGGAGATGGATGAAATGAG
The DNA here is from genome assembly GCA_002923215.1 of archaeon BMS3Abin16. Classification (GTDB taxonomy): domain Archaea; phylum Hydrothermarchaeota; class Hydrothermarchaeia; order Hydrothermarchaeales; family SZUA-236; genus SZUA-236. The sequence continues at coordinate 14,870 of BDTI01000126.1, forward strand.
CCTGGACATTGAAACCCGGTGCATGAGGCTGACCGCGCTTCAGCAGCCTGTTGCAAAAGACCTCAGGTTCATCGCA
>BDTI01000127.1 GCA_002923215.1 archaeon BMS3Abin16
TATTTTACTCGTATCCTTCGTGGCCACATCATATCGGTATATCGCGTCTGTGCAGGGCGAGCCGCCTGTGCAGTCCGTTGTTGTGTAGATGATAGATCCGCCCCAGAGGTCATATTCGTTGAAGAACTTATTATTCGTGGGAGAAAAGACCCTGCGCTCCTCACCGCTTGGAATCCAGTACATGTAGATGACATTGCCTTCTACACCATCATTCCACTCATTCCAGACAATCAGGTTATTATAGATCCTCGGCGTGCGCTGATACCCGTTCCGAGGCGAGATAATGCCTTCAACCCCTTCGGCGAAATTATAGTAGTATGTGTCAGTGGTCTCCACAAAGGGTCTGCTCGAATCTTCCCAAACCATCTTGCCCCCAGTCACATCAGGAGAAAATGCTCGGCCGTCATGAGGTATCTCAGAAAGGGTCTTCGTGAGAGTGTCATACATGAATATCTGTGGACTTGCGCTGATGTATTGGTGAAACACAACCTTGTTACCATAAATCCTTGGCGAACCGACAGAGCCTCCGTCTTCCTTTGAAATCAAGGTTTCCTTTGAAGGGAAAAAAGGAGCAACTTCCATCATTAGCGGTGCAAATATAAGCGGAGCCGTGCCCTCAGTGCATGTGTTGTTACCGCAGTACTCACCCTCCGGGCATCCGCAGTCAGAGCAGCAGCTCATTGAGTCCTCGCCGACACCACAAATATCATCGCCGCAGAACTGGAAAAGCTCTGCTTCGAACATTGGGATAAATGTGAATTCAAGGTTCTCCTCACATGACCCGTCTACACAGTGATAACCAGGATCACATGTAACTTCTTCACACGTAGGACCAGGCTCTTCGATTGTAGTGGATGTGGACTGGAATGTTGACGAGGTGCTTGAAGCAGTTGGTTGGGTGGTAGTTGAAATTTCATGAGCCACTGTTTCACCAGCTCCTGTTTCATCATCGTCACAAATAGAATTAAAATTTTGATCAAGACAGCAATCAGAGCCAACACGAATATAGGGCTGGTTACAGACAACACCGGAATCAACAGTCGATGTAGGAGACCCGCCACCTGCAGGAGTTTCATCACGATCGCAAATACGGTTGTCATCAGCGTCAAGACAACAATCCAATCCCACCTTGATATAGGGTTTATCACAGGCAACCTGCTCACCTCCGCCAGGCACTTCAGGTTGAATGCATCCGGCAAACAAAATCAGACCTATAAATGCGGCTGCAACAAATGCCAACTTGAAATATCCACTGCCCATCACCCTATTATTTAACCCCAACCATTTAATAAACCTTTCACCGAGCCAGAAAAGCGGAGAATAGGAAAAAAGATAGCCTCTTAAAGACTTGAAACTTCATCCAGCACACGACGATCAATCAAAGTCCCATTACACCAACAACCGAGCAATCCAGTGTTTCAGCAATACAATATGCCCCACCATATCCACATAAACCCCGCACACACCACCAACTATATAACCCAAAATCAGCCAAACCAAAAAAAACTGCACTCGTAGCCTAGCCCGGATAAGGCACTGGCCTCCTAAGCCAGGGATCAGGGGTTCGAATCCCCTCGGGTGCGTGCAGCCTTTCTTTTTGTAAAGAAACCCTGCGGGGAAAGAAACCTGCATTTCCGGAAAACGAAAATGCTCCGAAGAAAAATTGTTTTTTCATCTCTAACGAAGAGGCTATTATGTTGAATCAAATGTATGTGTAGGCGATATTTTGCAAGGAAAGAAGTAGAGCGGGCGGTCAACAAATAACGATTGGAGAGTTAAAAAAGATATTGCCATTACATCTGCCCTGTCTCTATGTATTTTTTCATAAGCCTTTCAACTACAACATTTGGAGTGTATCCCTTACGTGTGCATGCTTTGATAAATGTATCATAAATTCCTCTATCAATATTATAATCAATCTTCATTTTCTTTGCTGCTTTTGGACTTCCTGCCATATTTTATCACCATATAAAAGCGACCTAGAAGCTTTATAAAATGTTCGAATGTAATATCATAGTACATTATGAGGAGAGACGTAGTCAGCAAATTAAAAAAAACTTTCAATCGAACACAGTTGCTCGATTGCGGCAAATCCCTTTTTCGACCACGTTTTTGCCGGCAATACTTTTTCCGGCCGCGGTTTTGCGACTTTTTAGTGAAATGCTAAAAGGCGGAAAATGGTGGAGTGGAATCTATGCAACTTCTGCTGTGATTTCTTCTCCGGCTTCAAGAGCATTGCACCTTTTTCTTTTGAAAGAAAAATCTGCGTCAAAAAGAACCCAAATTTTGCGTGCACAAAATTCTCCAAAGATTTTATTGTAATAGCATAGGCTCTATGACTTCTAAATAATAAAACTTAGTGTTTGAATTTTGTTCACAGCGATATTCAATTTTTACTGGTCCTTTTTCTTTAGGCTTGAGATTATTACAAAGTTCAGTAGAATATTTTACCTTACTTCCGACAGCATTCAAGCGGTATGGTTCCCATCCATAAGTTGAACCATCAAAAAAGGTTTTTTTGATTTGACAATGACATACGTCAACATATTTCATCACACCTTTTACTTGGTATATCTCTAAAGGAGTAAGTATTCTGCCACTTTCGAAATAGAGTTTCATCGGAAACTCATAGTTCTGGTCATCTCTTATTTTCCAGTAATTTGAAGAATCTTCCAGCCAAACTTCATCAAATGCAATGTTATATGGAACAGTATATCCTTCAAGCTGTATTGTTTTATTCAAATAATTTTCAGGATTTCTTGTTACGTCCATTAAACTTGTTGTAGTAGAAGTGTTCAGGTTTACACAGCCGGCAAGAAAAATAGTAACGAGGATTAATATTGACGTAATTTTCTTCATCATAATAGTTTAAGTCAATACTTCGAGATTATAAACTTTTATGTTATCGTCATTTTTATAAAGGTAAAGGAGATTTTAGTCCTATGGGTTTTAGGGAAAAATTCTCTCTAATAGCTATAGTGCTATTAACTCTCCCATTCATAATTATTTTATTTTCCATTAGAACTGGAACTTCAGATTGTCTAGATAATATAGGGAAACATATTCCTAACGCAATCGAAGGAGATATGACAAAAATTAATGAAATAAAAGATACGTATTGTGACCCAAATAGTGGAAAATTTTTATTTGCAAAAAAAGTTGGAGACCTAACTAAAAATATTTACAAGATATATTTTTGGATTGCAGTAATACTATCAGCAATAATCGCAGGAATTTGGGAATTTAAAGAGGGAAGTTATTAGTGTGTAACCGCTATACTAAGCGATTTCTGCTGTGATTTCTTCGCCTGCTTCAAGTGCGTCGAGTATGCGTTCGCCGATCTCGCTGTGCTTACCAGTCTTAATCTCAGATTTACGCCCAACCGTTGCCATAAAGAGAAACTCGCCGTCCACGTTTATGTTAACAGTTTTACCAAGGTCTTTACGATCAAAAACAAGGTGGATATAACGGGGTGACTCCTCGATTTTTAGATCAAGCTGCACCGGCTTTCTCACCTCACTCTTCGCCCCCGCAGCCGCTCCATCAAAGGGCTCGACATCAAGTTTAATCCCCAGCTCGCGCTCAAGCTTTTCAACCCGTTTCCCACCCCGGCCGATAATCCTTGCGATAAAACGGTCTTCAACAAAGATCGTGGCCCTGCCATCACCCACAACAACATCTATCTTAGCCTTAGGGAGCAGCCGGGTGAGGCGCTCCTTAATCTTCTCAGCCGCAAGCCGGCTCGCAGCGCTCGGCCGCGCCAAATCAACTTCTGAAACCTCCATCACAACAGTTTCATCGCCAAAAGTATAGATTTCATACACAGGCTTGTCAGACTCAAAATCCCTAACCTCAATCACAGGCCGCGCGAGATCCGCCTCAGTCATCCCTGAAGGGACTTTAACAGTTAACTCAAGCTTATAGACTTTTTTTACCCAGCCCTCGTGGATATAGATCACAGTGTCCACGATCTGCGGAATCATGCCCAGCTCCACCCTTTTTATCAGCCGCTGCACAGCGTCAATCGCCCTTGTTGCATGCACAACACCTACCATGCCCACGCCTGAAAGCCTCATGTCAGCAAAGATCTGGAAGTCCTTTGTCTTGCGCACCTCATCATAAATCGTGTAATCAGGCCGCACCAAAAGCAGAAGATCAGCGGTCTTCTCCATACTCCCTTCAAGCGGCGAATACTGGGTTATCTCGTCTGCAACTACAAGGTCCCGCGGCGACTCCATAGTTTTCACTATTTTATCCATCCCACGATAAAACTCTGCAAGGGCCTGGCTGAATGTGGATTTACCGCTTCCAGGTGGTCCTGCGATGAACACGCCTTCAGCACGTTCGCGGAGCCGTTTGATAAGCCGTTCAGAGAGATTGTAATCTTTAAGAGGTACATATTTCACCGGCCGCACAGCCGTAATCTCATAGCCATCTGAAAAAGGAGGCCTTGCAATGCAGATACGCATCTGCTGTGTCTGCACAACCGTTGCTCCCCGGCGCTCGATTTCTATAAAGCTGTCGGCGTCTGAGCGTGCGAACTCGATTATCTCCAGCACTATCTTTTGGAGCCGCGCCTTGTCCAATGGTTTATCACCAAGCCTGACCAGCCGGGTTTCGCCTGGCGTTCCGATCTTGGCCATTGGCCGAACCTTTTCTTTGAGATGCACCGACATAGTGTTTTCATCAAAGTAGTTGAGGATCCGCAGTTTTCGATGCACACGTTTAGGCTTGAGATATTTGACGGCGATTCCCTTTGCCTCTGCAACCTTTGCCTGCACACGGTCGCTTGTAACCAGCGTTGCCGACGCATCCATAGCAGCGTTTCGAATAATATCATCGATGTCTTTCAGCCGCGATGGATCCGGCCGCTTCCCAACGAATTCGAGCTCGATTCTCCCCTTCTCCGATAGACTGCGCAGATTCGCCAGCTCCTCAAGCCCGGAAAAACCACTCTCCCGCCCCTTGTTCGCCTGATACTCAAGCTCAGACACAACCGCCTCTGGGACTATGATTTTAAACCCGTCCCCACTCTTTTTCACAAGCTTTGTAATACGCCCGTCCACGATTACCGAGGTGTCAGGCACATATAAGTTGTCAACCTCCATACCCCAAAAATGTGTAGAACTAGGTTTTAAAGTTTAGCCACTAATATTTTTGTTAGTTCACGGGGGAAAGAACTCAAAGAAGAAAGATTGTCACTATATGCAGATTTATTACTTCAGATAATAGTTCGATGCTCCTCAATTAAAAACTCAGTTGATTTCGCATTCATGCCAGATTGGAGAGAGGTAAGAGCAAGCCTCCCGAAATCTTTGAAATAATAGGAACCTATATCTTAACCTTCTCTGGATAACCTAAAACGTCCATATAATACTTTACTAATTTTTTAAATTCTCCGAGGTCTAATTTCCCTAGTTTCTTTATTATAAATTGTTTATGAATTGTTAAAAATGTGCCGGTTTTTACAGAGGAATCCTGGTTTAATCTACATTCGTTTGTAAATCTAGGTTGTATTGGAAATTTATCTCTTTGTTCATTATTATTCGAGGTTATCGCCAATACTATCACTTCATCACGCTTAGTGTTGAACCAATCCGAAGAGATAATTATTGCTGGACGTTTTTTTATACTAGTCCTAGTTGAATATGGAAATTCAACGATAACAATATCTCTCTGTTCATAGGTTGGCATATCTGATACGCTCTAATACAAAGAATCGTAAGCTCTGTCTTCTTCGTTGTTCCAAAAAGAAAAAGTAGATTTTAATCTTTCATCGGGAGAGAGTTTTATTTCTTCTTCGGGTTTGGAGCGTAAACGAGGATAGGTTCCGAAATCACGCACAGACGATACAAAATCAAGGGATTTTGTTTCTTTTATTGCTGCTTGTACCTTTGGATCTTTCTTATTACCCTCTATATCTAAAAAGAAGAGATATTTCCCCAAACTTCCTCCCTGTGGTCTAGGAGCTAATCTAGAAAGATTAATGTTCTTTTTAGCAAAGATATTAAGAATTTTCACTAAAACTCCTGATGTGTCTTTATTAGTATTGATAAGCAAAGAAGTTTTAGATAAAATGTTCAAAGGAACTGCTTTTTCCACGGGTGATAAAACCAAAAATCGTGTAGTGTTTCTTCCTTTATCATGGATTTCCTTTTTCAATATATTTAGATTGTATCTTTCAGCATTTTCTTCCGAAGCAATTGCTGCATACGTTGGGTCTTCTAACGCTTTTTCAATTGCTGCTACTGTACTTTCTGTTCTATCTTGTTTAACATCTGGAAAATAAGTGTAAAGATATTTTCTACAATGCCGCAGTACTTGATAATGTGAACCGATTGTTTTTATTTGTTCTATCTTACCCTTGGAAAGCAAACAGTGTTCAACATCATGTTTGAGCTCATCAATAACATATAATGGATATTCTCTCATTAGAGTTAAGGATTCTTGAACGTCACCTTCTTCCGAATCTTCTGTTGGGACAATGCCATAATCAACTTCTCCAGTCTCAACCTTTTCAAAAATACCTGTTAATTGGTTTTGATACAGATACTCAGCATCGTCACCCCATTTACTTTGGGCTGCTTCATCTGAAAATGTTCCTTTCGGTCCCAAGACAGCGACTTTAGGCTTCCTCGCTAACATAGCAGTCATATTTTACCCTCTCTGATATAAAAAATTTACCTTAATCCAATTAATCTGTGTTGTGTTATTAAGAGGATTATGCAAATTGCAGTTCAAAATCTCACCATTTATCCTTTAAGCTGGAGGTCATATTTAATAAAACCTTGCAGTGATCCAACGGTGGTATGCTGACCTTAACAGAAAAGCCAAATCGTCCTTTCAACGGCACTCTCGTACTTCCTCGCATGTTCTACCACCCTATATTTCTGATTGTTCTCTAGATTCAAACCCTGATATAAAAAGGTTTTTAGTATGTTCATGGGGTCTTTCAACGCCTTTTTGTCTGATATTAAATGTTAATATCGTTATTAGACTGGTTATAATGTGCGTATTAATATATTAATAAAATCACCGGAGACACACATTTTACAAGTTAATGAAATAGAACCATTTATAAGCTACTATTTTCATTATGTGTAGTTGGGGAAAAACCATGACTAATAGAACGTGTCCATTAAGCAATCGAAAAAGCTGTATAAAAGGGGACTGTAAATGGTACTCCATTAATGAGGACAAAAAAGAGGATTGTGATGTGGACTGGGTAGTTGCGGGGTATACTCATGATTCAAATAAAAAATCTGAATACGATGACTTTCTCCGGTGAACCAGATGTTAAAAGCGTCGCCACTAATAGACGTCCTCTGGTTTGAAGACTCGATCGCCCACAAACTTCCACTCTCCTTTGTCGAGTTTTCGGAAGAAACAGGAGTAATATCCTTCATGGCAGGCTGCGCTGTTTTGCTCAACCTTGAAGAGGATTGCGTCGCCGTCGCAGTCGATCCGGATCTCCTTCACCTTCTGGACATGACCGGATTCCTCGCCTTTATGCCAGATCTTGCGCCGCGACGTCGAGTAATAGTGCATCGTGCCGGATTCAACAGTTTTTTCAAAGGCTTCTTTGTTCATAAAAGCAACCATCAAAACCTCACCTGTCGCATGGTCCTGGGCGATTGCAATCGCCACATCCGCTCCCCCCATTTTTATCCTGAAGTTTACTGCGTCAAATATTGAATCCATAGCCGCTATTCCTCTTCTTTAACCGGGATCTTGAGTGTTATGAGCTTTAACACGATTATCACAACAACCAGTGTGAGTGCAAGGGCTGAAACCCCTTCGCGCGTTGAAAACTCGAATGCCTCCCGCTCCTTAACGATCTCGGTTGGTATCAGCCTGCCCCGCGGCGGGGTTGTAACTATGGGCTTCGGAGTCTCAACCGTAGGCGCAGGTGTCTCTGTAACCCCTGGTGTCTCTGTGGGCGGAGGCGATGGCTTTGTAACGGTCAGGCGGATGGCCGCGAGGTCTGTGATGAAGGAATTTCCCAGCTTATCATCCCAGCTGATGGTTGTACCACCGAGATCAACGCTCTGCCCAGATGTAACCGTGTATGTCAGCTCAGCCTCTTCGCCTGGGCCAAGGCTTTCAATTTCGAGTTGAGACTTTCCTGAAACCACCTGCACACCTCCGGGGACGCTGTCCACAACCCGGATGTTAAACGCGTCGCCGTCACCGGTGTTTCTGATTTTCACTGTAACAACGGTTTTATCCCCTTCTTTTACAGATGTCGATAAAAGCTCTTTAGACCCTTCAATCACAGGGCCGCGCACCCTGAAATCAAGCACACCCTCAAGAAGCTTGCCGTCAAATCCTATTCGATAGGGTATCTCATAGGGCCCTGATGCAAGCCCGCGCAAAATCAACGGCAGAATCACTTTTCCACCCTGGCTGATGTTTCCTTCCCTGGAGATCGCTCCTGAGAAAATGTAGAGCGTGTCATTCGCCCGTTTTATCTGCGCTTCGATTCTCCCAGTCCAGTTCGTGTCGTTTGTTGCAACCTCAATCCCAGGAGGAAAGGTTATGTTCAGCGTGAATTTGTCGATTGCTGCAAAGCCTGTGCTTTCAAGCCCGAAGTTGAGTTTGCCTGGCTCGCCGATGTCAGTCAGATTAGTATAGTTTATCACAACAGCCATGTCTGTGCGCTCCTTTCGAACAATAGCATAGGTCGCCGTGGAAGGGACCACTAGCACATCTGTTGTAAACCTGCGCACGTATTGGTTGCCGTAGAAATCATAGTATGTTACAGTGGTGATAATCGGGATGTATGTCTGGTTTTCAACAGCAGGCGCGAGGAAGGCCAGATTCTTCTGATAGGGATTACCAAATATTGTGAACTTAATCTCCTCAGTTGTGGTTGACGCTGCGCTTGGTTCAGGCGGGACATGGAATGGATAGGACTCCACATTTGGCACCTTGACCGTAACAACCAGCCCCTGGTCTTCGCAACTTTCTGTGTGCGACGTGAGCGCGTCGTCCACATAGACGCGGATTACGCCGTCTTTTATTTCATAGACAAGTGTGCTTTTACCTGCGCCAAGCCTTGAATGCTGAACGGTTCTGGTGAGGTTTACATTATCCCACTCAGCCTTGTTGCATGAAGCTTCTTTAAACGGTGCAAAACCCCGGCCAAGCTCGTCAAGCGTTGTAGTCTTCTGACCCTGGATGAGCGCAAGGCCTCCGAAACTGTGGGTGACTTCAACATCATATATTTTATCGGTTCCGTTGTTGAATATTATTGGGAAAAAGTCGAAGGTGGAGCCCTCGTATATTTTGATTTCACCGGGCTGAACCATCTTGAGATCAGGGTAGGCGGTTGAAAAATTCCCAGATGAGCTGAACTCGATGTTCTTCAGCTTTTTCGTGCACACACCAACGCCGGCCCCCTCAACGTCCGATGTCTCCAGAGACGCTGGGTCCACATCTTCATAGGTCACAACCGTGGACATGTTGACGTTTCGCATTGTGGGCACTGCAAAATAAGAGTAAGAAGCTGTTTCACCAGGTCCAAGAGTTCCAGTCCAGATTGTTTCACCTGCGGAGTCGATGTTTTCAAAGATCTCCCGCGCCCGGACGCCTCTGGCCAGCGTGTTACCCATATTCTTGAGCTCCACCGTTACCTCTACTGACTGGTTGATAAGAATCTTTGGCTCATCCGTATCGATACACTTATCATTGGATCCGTTCAAAAACGCACCCTGGCAGAGCGAATAATAAGGCACGCCTTTGAAGGTCTTCATAATCGCGTCGGCTGTGAAGTTCGCAGAGGCAGATCGATCACTGCTGTAGGTGGATTTCATAGACTGCCGTGTTTTAATCGGGTAACCATAGCTAAGCTCGTCTGGAAGCGGACTGTCACGGATGGTCTTGGTCATTGTGACAAATGGTGAGAACCGGACTCCGGCAGGATCTGAAAAAGCTGTGTAACTGTTACCGGCGGTATCTTCATACTCCACGCCTGCCGATGAATAACAGTAGATGGGGTCGTTTGAAATCACCGTGTAAGCGCGGTTTTTCACATCCCCCGGATCCATGCTTCCAAGATTTAGGGAGGGCTGACCTGAAACAACGGTGAGATCAGCGGGCGGAGTGTCAATAAGCTTAACATTTATCGCGGTGGTGTTACCAGGGTTGCGAACAGTGTCAGTGATTGTAAGCTCCCGGCCTGTGTTAAGAAGCGTCCAATTCCCTGTGCCCTTTGAAACAATTAGCTGAGTCGGTGTTACAACTATTACAAGAGTTATCTTCTGACTTCGGTTGCGCGATGATAGGAGCTGCGCGTTATAATCTGAATATGTGAATTCGATTGTAAGGGTGTAGTTCGTGTCTTTTTTGAGATCTGCAGGCACAAGCAGCTCATATTTCACGGTGAAAGTGTTATTAGCGCAGAAAGATGTGGGGATCGGCACCTCTTTTGAAAGGATCTGAAAGTCGCCGAAAACCTCATTTATCTGTAGATCCAGGGCTTCAAGCTCGCCGATGTTTTTCACCACCGACTCAATTTCAACAACCTCGCCGGGAAGACTCGCATTCATATCCGTCGACTTGTAGGTTAGATTAGTTGTGGTGTTGACAATCGCCTGATTATGTGTGTAAACCGTGAGATTAACCGATGCCGCGGTGATTGACACAACCTTGACCCTGATGTCTTCAAGTGTTATGTCAAAGTTATCAGTGGACTCAGAGACTGAAAACTCCTCGGAATAAACGCCTTTCTTTGAAACCAACAGGTTCGCAAACTTGCCTGACAGGATATTCGTCACCTCAACAGAGATGTCTTTCATCCCAACTGTCCCGTTCACCCCGTCGGCGAGAACATCGCCAGTTGCAAGGCTTGCGTTGAACCTCGGCGTCCAGCCGGGATAGACCTCCCCGTTCGGAAGATTACACACCGCCGCATATGCAGGCGAAAGAGAAGCCAAAAACACAATCAGGATGAGTAGTCTACCCCACTTCATCAGCGACCTCCCGATAATCTATCGTCTTTTGCTCTCCACTACTCATGTCTCTAAGTATCAATTTATAACCCTCTTCATCCTCTGTATCTTCTGAAACAATCAAAACATATGGAATCCCTTCAGTGTTTGCATAGGACAGCGCTTTTCCAAGTTTTCTGCCCATAAGCTCAAGCTCACAGGATACCTCCTTTCTCAAGTCCGAAATTATCTCTATCGCTCTATTTAACATTTTCCGCGACTCCGGCACCACAAAGACGCGCGGACCCAGTGCCGATGCAGGAAGCCTGCCCTGAGATTCCAATGCAAGCATAAGACGGTCAAAGCCAAAACCAAAACCGCAGGACGGCACATCACCACCACCAAAGACCTTCACAAGCGAGTAGGTCCCCCCTCCACATATCTGATCCTGCGCGCCCAGCCCCTCAGCCCGAATTTCAAAGACCATTCCAGT
>BDTI01000128.1 GCA_002923215.1 archaeon BMS3Abin16
TGATCGGCGCTGTGTCGCCGCCGGGCGGTGATTTCTCTGAGCCTGTGACGCAGAACACGCTTCGGATTACAAAGGTTTTCTGGGCCCTTGACGCGTCGCTTGCGGACAGACGACATTTCCCCTCTATCAACTGGCTCAGATCATATTCACTTTATATGGATGCTGTAGAGCCCTGGTGGAGCGAGGAGATTTCGAGCATGTGGCGGGAGCTGCGTGACAAGTCCATGGCACTTTTGCAGAAGGAGTCGGAGCTAAAAGAGATCGTGCAGCTTGTTGGTGAGGACGCGCTTCCGGACCGTGAGCGGCTTGTTCTTGAGGCTGCTCGCATGATTCGGGAGGATTTCCTGCAGCAAAACGCCTTCCATGAGATTGATACTTATTGTAGTCCGAAAAAGCAGTTTGAAATGCTGAATCTGATGATCGAGTTTTATAACCGCGCGGATGACGCTGTTTCACGCAATATCCCTGCAAAGGACATTACCGAACTCGCAACGATCGGTGAGATTGCGAGGCTGAAGTTTGTGCCTGAAGATGAGTTCGAGGCAAAGCTTGCTGAGGTTAAAAAGGCATTGAACGAAGAGATTCGTTCGCTTGTAGATAAATACGCGGAGAGGTGAATAGGAGATGGCGCTTCAACTTAAAGAATATACATCAGTAACTGAGGTCGCGGGACCGCTTATGATTGTGGAGGGAGTGGAAGGAGCAGGCTATGGTGAGCTTGTGGAGATCAGGCTTTCCAGTGGTGAGAAACGGCGCGGCCAGGTATTGGAGATCGACGGATCTAAGGCGGTTGTCCAGGTATTTGAGGGCACGAAGGGAATTGATACGGCTCGGACCCGTGTGCGTTTTACAGGCGACCCGATAAAACTCCCTGTTGCACGTGAGATGCTGGGACGCATATTTGATGGAACAGGCCAGCCTATTGACAAGCGGCCTGAGATATTGCCTGATGATTTTCGTGACATCCACGGCGCGCCCATGAATCCTACGGCCCGTGAGTTTCCAAGGGCCTTTATCCAGACAGGGATTTCAACGATTGATGGTATGAACACGCTTGTACGCGGTCAGAAGCTCCCTATCTTCTCAGGCTCAGGCTTGACTCATAATGAGCTTGCGGCGCAGATAGCCAGGCAGGCAAAGGTTCTTGGCGAGGGAGAAGAATTTTCCGTGGTCTTCGCCGCTATGGGCATCACCTTTGAAGAGGCGAGCTTTTTCATGAAAGATTTTGAAAGGACAGGCGCGCTTGAAAATGTTACAGCCTTTTTGAACCTGGCGAATGACCCGGCAATCGAGCGTATCATCACACCAAGACTCGCCCTTACAACGGCAGAGTACTTCGCCTTTGAACTTGGAATGCACGTGCTGGTCATTTTGACTGATATGACCAATTACTGTGAGGCGCTTCGGGAGATTGCGGCTGCACGCGGCGAGGTTCCTGGCAGACGTGGATATCCTGGTTATATGTACACTGATCTTTCCACGCTCTACGAACGGGCGGGCAGGATGCGGGACAAACCCGGAACAATCACGCAGATGCCTATTCTATCTATGCCTGATGATGATATTACCCACCCGATCCCTGATCTAACAGGTTATATCACTGAGGGCCAGTTCGTGCTTTCCAGGGATCTGCACAGAAGGGGGATTTATCCCCCTGTGGACGTGCTTCCAAGTCTTTCACGGCTGATGAAGGGCGGTATCGGCAGCGGGCGGACCCGTGAGGATCACGCAAACGTTTCTGACCAGCTTTATTCTGCATATGCAGAAGGGCGTGACCTGCGAAACCTGGTTGCAATCGTCGGTGAAGAAGCGCTAACCGATAGGGACAAGCGTTTCCTTGAGTTTTCAGACCGTTTTGAAAAAGAGTTTGTTACGCAGGACCGTGATGAGGACCGTTCTATTGAAAGGACTCTTGAAATCGGCTGGCGGCTTCTAAGCATTCTGCCTGAGCGTGATCTCAAGAGGATTGGTAACGAATATATCAAGAAATACCATCCAGCATATAAAAAAGGCGCTAAAAAGGCGTCAGACGAGGAGTAGGTAAGGGCTTATGGCTGAGAAACTGGAGAGTGTAAATCCCACTCGAATGGAGCTTCTCAAGCTCAAGACTAAGGTGAAGCTCGCAGAAAAAGGGCACAACCTCTTGAAGGAAAAGCGTGACGCCCTTATTATGGAGTTTTTCGAGATCGTTGAGGAGGCGAAGGGCGCTCGAAAGAATGCGGAAAACAAGCTTAAAGAAGCCTATCGCGCCCTTACAATAGCACAAGCTACTATGGGCTCGCTTCGGGTTGCTGAGGCATCTCTTGCAGTTAAGCCTTCCACCTCTCTTCAGATAAAGTCTAAAAATATCATGGGCATTCAGGTGCCGGTTCTCGATATAACTGTTGAGAAGCGCAGTCTGCTGGAGCGGGGCTACAGCATCCGTGACACCTCGGCGCAGGTGGATGAGGCAGCCCGTCTTTTTGAAGAAGCCATTGGCCTTATTGCAGTTCAGGCTGAGGTTGAGATGACGATCCGACTCCTCGTCGATGAGATCGAGAAGACCAAGCGCCGTGTGAACGCGCTGGAAAATATCGTGCTACCAAGGCTTGACGCAACTGTAAAGTATATCAAGATGCGTCTCGATGAGATGGAGAGGGAGAATTTTTTTAAGTTGAAACGGATAAAGGCGCTTATGGATGAAGGGTAAAGGCTTTATATCAATAAAATTAATTAAATGCGGGAAAACACTACGAGGTGAAGTTTAATGGATAAGAAATCGTTGGTGGTATTGGCTCTGGTTTTAATTGCCGCTGCAGGTCTTTCATATCAGGTTGGAGTATCCCAATTTCAGGGAGAGCTTAATGCTAAGGAGGCGAAGATAGCCGAGCTTCAGACTAGCATTCAAGATGTTAAAGCCGAGGCAGCCGCCGCTGAAAAGCGTGCTGGTGAGCAGGTGCAGCCTGTTGATTCCGGGTCAGAAACCACAAATATTGCCGCTCTACTTAGCGGCGAAGAAGTGAATTGTCTTCTGTGTCACGAGATTGATCAGACAAAGAAATTCCATGTGCCACAGACCATCATGAAAATCGATGAGCGTGAGGGCAAGCGCAGAAGAACCTGTGTGGACTGCCACGGGCCGCTTGGACCTCCATGGAGTGCTGACAAACAGCTTACACCGGATTCTGAGCTTTTCTTTAATGCGAGTGCCGGGCCTAACGGTGTGATCGAGATAACAAACAAGGTGCCTCACAGCATTCATAAGCGGAAGCTGGATTCAGGCGAGGTCAAGTGTCAGGATTGTCATGGCTCTGATATTGAGATGGTCATTCCACAGCCTGACACGAATAAAGGTCAGATCCTTGTCTGTCAGAACTGCAAGTTCCATCCTGAGGGCGGTAACTACATCGCAATCCATGTTGAGCTTGCCGGCAAAAAATGCACAACCTGTCATACAGGCGGAATCATTCAGGTGCATCAGGCGAAGACAGCGCTTTTGGGCCAGGTTTAAACTCCTGCCCAACTCTCTTTTCTTTTTTATTTTTATCATATTATTTCGGCTGGAGATTTGATGGATTCGAAATCCCGCCCTTATGCTCCGCAGTTTCATCGTCTTGTAAAAGCGGACGTGATTCTTCTCATTGATCATATGTCTCCAAACTGGGTGGCCGTCAATACTATGGGTGAGCGTCTGCTTTCGCTTTGCAATGGTGAGCGCAGTGTTGAGGATATTTGCCGTGTTTCTGGGCTGGATGTTTCTGTTGAGGCGGCGTGCGCCTTTTTTGATGAAGGTCTGAGCAGGGGAATAATATCTGATGTGCCTTTTGTTAAAACGGCCTACTCCGGGCGGAGAGCGTATTTGAAAGACGGCTTGCTTGAGGAGCTATGGGTTTATCTTACTGATCGGTGTAATCTTCGGTGTAGGCATTGTCTTGTTGACGCCGGCGGGGGAGAATCTGAAAATGAGCTTTCCCTTGTGGATTGGAAGTTGATAATAAAGGAGGCTGTGCCGCTTGGTTTGAAGCGGGTTTTTATCACTGGCGGAGAGCCTTTTCTGAGAGAAGACCTTTTTGATCTAGCTGAATATGTTTTGGTCGAGCTTGGGCTTGAACTTGTAGTCTTGACCAATGGAACCTTGCTTGATGAAATGCAGATAACGCAGCTGGCCGCTCTGCCCGGGCTTACGATTCAGGTGAGTCTTGAAGCTGCAAGCCCGGAGACCCACGACTCGGTGCGTGGCTGTGGAAGCTACGCGCGCGCTTCTCAAGCTGTTGACAGATTGATCGCTGCAGGTGTGAGAACCATTGTTACTTCTACTGCTACAAAGTATAATCTCGGTGAAATTCCGGCTCTAAATGAGCAGCTCAGGAGTAGGGGTGCTGTAAATCATCACCTTCTTTGGGTGCACATGCGCGGCCGTGCCAGGGAAAACGATGTTGCAGCAGATATAACTGATCTCACATCTCTTATGCGCGGGCTGAATCAGAGGGGTGCGAAAAACGATAACTGGGATGTTATCCGTGCTCGTGTAAGTAGCAACCCCGGGGTAAAGATAGATGGCTGCCACGCAGGTGTAAACTCCCTTAGTGTCGGGGCGAATGGTGACGTCTACCCCTGCCCATCAATGGTTGGAGATGAGGATTTTGTCTGCGGAACCGTTTCAAAGGGGGTTGAAAACGTCTGGACTGGTTCAGAGGAGTTAAATAGGTTTAGAGAGCTTAGCGTGGTTGACCTTGAAGGATGCAGGGAGTGCGTGTTTCGGTTTTTCTGCGGAGGCGGATGCAGATGCCAGGCATATTATGGTGGTGGTGAAGATCACGTGCTTTCGGCGAGAGACCCTTATTGCAGTGTTATCCGGGAGATGCTTGTTGAAGGTATGACTGCGGGTCTTCGGCCCAATGGATCCGGGATGCCTGAGTTTCTCGGCGGAATGGCCGGCGGTGAAGGGTGCGCAACAGCTGGTTGCCCCTCGACTGCTAATGGCAGTGTAGTTGCGCCTTTCAGATGCACCTGCGTGCTTGACGTAGCCGGGTCTGAGCGCGAGGCAACAGTGAAGCGATACAGTGCTGCAGCCCTCAACCCTGAAAAAGAACTTTGCTGTCCCACGGGATACACGGATTCCGAGCTAACAGGTCTTCCGGCAAATACACTCTCTATCTCCTATGGATGTGGAAATCCCACCGCCTTTGCAAGCCTAAACGTGGGTGAGCGTGTGCTGGACCTTGGCTCAGGCGGAGGAATCGACTGCTTCATCGCAGCAAAAAAGGTGGGCGCCACCGGCAGGGTGGTGGGCGTGGACATGACAGATGAAATGCTGAAACAGGCCCGTGTCAACAACCTGAAAATGGCTGAACAGCTCGGTTATGATATTGTTGAGTTTCGAAAGGGACTGCTTGAAGTTCTGCCCGTGGAATCCGAGTCAATGGATCTGGTTATCTCGAACTGTGTGATAAACCTCTCGCCTGAGAAGGAAAAAGTCTTTAGCGAGATTTTCAGGGTTCTCTCCCCCGGCGGCAGATTCTCGATTTCAGACATTGTTTCAGACACTGAAGTGCCGGAGGATATGAAGCGGGACGCGGTGCTCTGGTCAGGCTGCATATCAGGCGCGCTCACAAAAAAACAGTTTATAAATGGATTGAAAAACACAGGCTTTACAGGCATTGTTGTTGAAAAAAATCAGCTCTGGAAAAAAGAAGAGGGAATCAGTTTTTACTCTGTCACCATCATAGGGCGAAAGGGTTAGGCTTTCTCTCTGAATCCTTCAAATCCAAGCTGAAGTGTGACCGCTCCTCCGAGAAGAATCATCCAGAGCTGTGTTGCAAGCCGGATGAGAATTATTACGGCAACGCTTGTTGAAACCGGCAGACCTGATGCAGCGTAAAGCGCTGCAAGTATCGCTTCTTTTGAGCCCACGAATTCTGGGAGCCCTGTGGGGATGAGCCTGGAGACTGAGAAGAATGTGAAGATCAAAAGGAAGTTTTCAACAGATATTGTTCCGCCAACCGCTTTGAATGCGAGAACAGCGACAAGGTTTACGAAAAACCAGGCTACTAGTCCAAGCAGCATTGAATATATCAGGGTGCCCCTGCTTTTCAACAGCACGCTTAGCCCCTCGTGATAGGACATCAGATTTTCGTTGACAGATTCTCTTTTCTCCTCTGTAACCTCTCGAAACCTGCCTATTAAATTGAAGATTTTTTCTGCAAAGCGCGTTGACCACTCGATTTTAAGGCCGAAGTAGAGCACAACGACAAATCCGATAAACGACGACAGAGTGACAACGAGGATGATAACCAGCAGAACAGGCGGAACCGCGTATCGTGTGATGAGATAGAGTCCGAGTATAAGTGTGCCCGCGCTGTTTGAAAGTGTTCCGATTATCCTGTGAGCAACGATTGTAGCCGCGCCAACACCCGTGTCCTGGTTGAATTTTTTTGTGAGCAGATAAGCCCGCACAGCCTCGCCGCCGTAGGATGCCGTGGGTGTTACAACATTGAAGAAAACACTTGAAAAAACGAGGCGCAGGTTATCAATAAAACGCAGCTCAAGTCTGGCTGAGCCGATTAGAAGCTGCCAGATCACTGCAAAGAACGTTATTGCAAGGGTGTAGGAAAAGGCTGAAAGAACAACCATCAAAGGGTCCGCGCTTCCGAGGATTTCTTTAAGCTCACCAATATTTGCAAGCCCCACGAGTCCCGCAAGTATTAGCAGGCTTATACCTAAGAGCGCAACCACCTTTCCATTCATCAAATTAATTTTCAAAGGAAGGCTATAAATATGTTCTCAAAACAGAGCCCATATATTTAAGGGAGAAAGTTAAATTGATAAGAAACATATATCAAATATTGTGTTCTAGAAAAATAGGGTGCCAGAGCAAGTCATCTTGAGGTGTTTGATAGTATTATGAGTGATCCCCAAGTCGCAGCAGAAGTTGCATCGCACGCAGTATCAGCC
>BDTI01000129.1 GCA_002923215.1 archaeon BMS3Abin16
ATACTTGTGGTTGTGATCATAGCAGTTGAAACCGTGCTTCGGCCGATGAGCCACCTCGGCGACCCACTTGGCACACACACGGTGAGCATGACAGCCATGGGCATTGTCCTAGCCTATGACGGGTATAAGACGGCTATTGAGGCCGGGGCCTAGACGGTATCAAGTAGGTGGCTGATGATATGTTCGACAGCCAGATCAGTAGTGAAATATAAGTGGCGTGATATGCATTTGAAACCAGGAGGATTGTTTTATGGGTAAGGAGAAGAAAACGGTTCTTGTAACAGGCAGCAGCGGCAGGATAGGTTATCCCCTGGCTAAGCGGCTGGCAGAATCCTTTAACGTAGTCGGTTTTGACCGACGCGCGCCGTCCCATCCTCCGCCCACCGCTGAATGCCTGTATGTAGATCTCTCCTCTGAGAAGAGTGTGCGGCGCGGGCTCGACGCCATCCGCGAGCTCCACGGAAATCGCATTGCCTCGGTGATCCATCTCGCCGCCTACTATGATTTCTCAGGCGCTCCCAGCCCGCTCTATGAAAAGGTTACTGTACAGGGCACCCGGCGTCTCCTGCAAATGCTGCAGGACTTCGAAGTGGAGCAGTTTATCTTTTCAAGCACAGACCTGGTTCACAAACCCTCCGCACCCGGACAGCGCATCAACGAAGACTCGCCTCTTGAGCCAAAGTGGGATTACCCTAAATCCAAGGTCAAGACTGAGGAGCTGATCCACGCTGAACATGGAAAGATCCCGGCTGTAATCGTCCGCATAGCAGGTGTATACGACGACCTGTGCAACTCCCTTCCGCTGGCGAATCAGATCCAACGCATCTACGAGCATGACCCTACAGCCTACATATTCCCCGGCGATACATCCAGGGGCTGTCAGGCGTTCGTTCATAAGGACGATTTGATTGAGGCCATTATACGCGCTGTGGAGCGCCGCCATGAACTGCCATCTGAGGTGACGCTTCTCATGGGCGAGCCTGAGTCGCTCAGCTATGGTGAGCTGCAGCGTGCCTTCGGAGAGCTCATCCATGGAGTGGATTGGAAGACCTATTCCATTCCCCCCCGGCTGGCCAAGATTGGTGCCTGGGCACAGGAGAAGCTGCCCCTGGGACGGCCCTCTTTCATCAAGCCCTGGATGATCGACATCGCAACCGATAATATCGAGCTTGACATCACCCGTGCCCGCACAGTCCTGGATTGGGAGCCGAAGCATAATCTGCGTGACACGCTGCCTAAGATGATACTAGCTCTTAAGGCCGATCCCTTCGCGTGGTACCGGATGAACGGCCTTAAAAGACCGCTGTGGCTGCGTGAGCTTGCGCCCTCTGGTGAAATGGACGAGGATATGGGTCCACATGAGCTGATGAAGTTAGGCGATGAGGTGAAGCGCCTAGTCGCGGAGCCTGCTCCAAAACCAATGGCCATGCACTCCATGCAAGGGATGATGGACATGAGCGGGTCCGGCGCAGACCACATGATGCACATGGGCGGCTCTCACGAGGACGGCGGGGAAGAGTCTTCTGAAGAAGAGGAGCTTGAAGAGCTGCGCAAAATGCAGGCAAAACTGGACTTGGCATACCAACGGGAGATTGCTGCGCAGAAAAAAGAGGATGCCAAGGCGCATGAGCTGATGGATACCGACCCAAAGGAGCATATCAAGATGATGCGCATGGAGCAGATACACAGGCAGCTCGCACTTACGCTTCCACGCATCCTCCTGGAACATGAGCAGAAGATTTATCAAAAGCTCCTCAGCGCGAAGAAGGCTGCAAGCGCAAAGCTGCCTGACACCGCTGCCATGATGGGGCAGATGGTGGGAATGGCACGGTGGACTCAGATCCCGATCTTCATCCTTGGCCTGTGGTTGATCGTCACCTCATTCACCTTCACCTATTCCAATGCGGCGCTCATGTGGAGCGACATCATCAGCGGCTTTCTGCTCATGGTCATCTCGGCAGCGGCCTTTCGCACAGGCCGTGTCTGGACCTTGGTTGCAAACAGCCTCATGGCCCTGTGGCTCGCCTTCGCACCCCTCGTTTTCTGGACGCCGGTGGCCGCCGCATATCTGAACGATACAATGGTCTCTGCCCTGGTAATCTTTTTTGCAATCATCGTTCCTATGATGATGCGCATGCCTGGGGATGAAGTCCCCTCCGGATGGAATTACAACCCCTCATCATGGCTGCAGCGCGCGCCTGTGATCGTGCTCGCCTTTCTGGGTTTTGCCATAGCACGCTATCTGGCGGCCTTTCAATTAGGCCACATTCAGTGGGCGTGGGACCCCTTTTTTGGCGTCGGCACCGTCAAGATCCTTACTTCCAATGTCTCCCGTGCCTTCCCGATCTCGGACGGAGGTCTTGGCACGGTAGCATATATGATCGAATTTCTGATGGGGTTCATGGGTGACACGCGGCGGTGGCGGACGATGCCCTGGATGGTCACGCTCTTTGGAATCCTCATCGTGCCTCTCGGCATCGTGAGTATTACCCTGATCATTTTGCAGCCTATCGTGATCGGCTACTGGTGCACACTTTGTCTGGTTACAGGACTGGGAATGCTGGTTATGATCCCTTTCACCTTGAATGAGGTCGCGGCGATGATTCTATTCCTCATTTTGAGTCGCCGGGCAGGCAGGTCTCTGTGGCGCACCTTCTGGCTCGGCGGCAATGCTTTGGAAGAGGATGATCTGACGCCTCATCGCCCATTGCCCGCTGGTCTGAAGGAGATGTTCTGGGGTGTAACCGTGCCATGGAACCTGCTTGTGAGCGCGGTTCTCGGTGTCTGGCTGATGGCGGCGCCTGCTGTTTTCAAAAGTATGGGTTGGGCGGCACACAGCAATCACCTGCTCGGCGCCCTTGTTGTGACCGTCTCCATAATCGCTTTTGCAGAGGTGGTGCGTCCACTGCGTTTCATCAACATCGGGCTGGCCATCGGCATCATCCTAGCGCCATGGCTGGCTGGCGGCGGAACACTGCCCTCCAGCTTGAACGCTCTCTTCGTTGGGCTGCTTATCATCGTCCTGAGCATCCCGCCGGGCAAGATCAAGAACACCTATGGCAGCTGGAATTCCCTGATCTTATGATGCGGCGGATATATGCTGGGGGAAGAACTAAGCGATGCCTTTAAATCATGGATGTGTCAAGTTTTGATATGTGATGTCTCTCGAAGAGGCAAGAAAGGAGTGGAGAGAAAAAAATGGAATGTGGAGATTATGCTCTTTCTCGATGAATCTAAAAGGATTTTAAAGATCCTGAAGGTCTTTTTGAAATACCGTTTGTTCACACTGGCCTATACAGACATATACAAAGAACATATCTCAGATAGAAACTGCACCTGTGAAATTGACCTTGAGTACAGGGGTAGGGCGGCACGGCTCAGAGAGGCCTTTGAAGAGCTTGGTGTCACTTTCATGAAGCTTGGGCAGGTGCTGAGCAGACGACCGGACCTGGTTCCCCCTGCCTATATCGTTGAGCTTGAAAAGCTTCAGGACCATGTTCCTCCCTTGGATTTTTCAGTGATGAAGGCGGCAGTTGAAAAAGACTGTATCTGCACAGCTGAGGAGCATAGGGTATTAGGGACACACAGCCCTTTTTGCTATCACTGCCACGGTATTGAAGGTCTCTTTGACGAGTTTGAAACAGAGCCCATTGCCTCAGCCTCCATCGCCCAGGTTTACAGGGCCAAACTTAAAGGCAGGGATGTGGCTGTAAAGATCGCGAGGCCAGGGGTGATCGATGAGGTGAACCTCGACCTTAAGATGCTGAAAAGACAGGGATTTTTCTTATCAAAGATATTGAAGATTGATATTAAAGGCTTTCTTGACGAGCTTAGGCGTAAGCTTGTGGAAGAGCTTGACTTTCGAAACGAGGCGTTGAACATTGAGATATTCAAAGAGAACTTCAAAGGGTTCAAAGGAGTGAAGATACCCGATGTCTACTGGGACTATTCACGGGAGAATATCCTGGTCATGGAATATATCGATGGAGTTCCTTTAAGAGCGGCCGCGCTTGATGTGGAAGTGAAAAAAGAGCTTGCCCGGCTTATTGCAAGCGCATTTTTCAAGCAGATATATTTTGACGGCTTTTTTCATTCCGACCCCCATCCCGGAAACATCTTTTTGCTAAAAGAAGGTGGAATAGCCTTCTTGGACTTTGGAGGGGTGGGCTGGATCGACTCCAGCATAGGTGAGGACATATACAGTCTCTTCTATGCGACATACAAAAAGGATGTGGATGGTGCTTCAGAGGCTCTTCTCAGGCTTGGAAAAGGGGTGGATGTGGATGTACTCGCATTTAAGTCTGATATGGCCCGGATAGTGCAGTTCCAGCATCTTGCAGGGACGGGGGAGAAGAAAAGCGATCAATTTGTGAAGCTTGCGCTTCAATACAATCTTGCTCTTCCCTCAACATTCATGGTTCTCGCGCGGGCGATGGTGCTTCTTGAAAGCACGTCTCTTGAGCTTGATCCGACGTTCAACTCCATGGATATCGCCAGGCCATATGTTAAAAAACTTATTTTTAAGCATGTGAAAGAGCAGGCCGATGAGCTGCCGGCGATCACAAACGAGTACTATCGTCTTATTAGGGAGATGCCTTCGCATATACGGGAGCTTATCGCAGGCTTGGAGAGGGCGAAGGAGGCGCGTAAGAAGGAGTTTATTTCAAAGAGCATTGTAATATCCGCAGTTCTGTTGACCTCGTTTCTGCTTTTAACCCGAGACGCCACTGCTCTGAAGCTGCTTGGCGGCGTGGGATTCGGCACAGGACTGTGGATCGGTATTCGAGCGCTCAGATGAAGACGAGCAGATGCGTTCAAGTATAGTAAAGCATGACTTTCATATCTTTTTCAAGATGTCCCCTAATTTACTGGAACTTTTAATTGATTGTACCTCCTTATCTGCTGTGCCTCCTGCCTTGCAACTGTTGAATTCTGGTCTGAGCATTACTCTAAGAAGTTTTTCAAGTTTTGAAGGATAGTCACAACCCCCACCCTTAGCTTCATTTTTAGCTTTAACGAGCTTTAAATTCGAATTAAGAGCCACTTTGCAAGCACTTACCATCTCTTCTGTTGTCAATTTCTTTTTTTCAACCCCTTTATTTCTTATTTTGTTATATTTATTTCTCCCATGTTTCTCCATCAATGCGATATGCCCTATATATGCACCAAACCATGCATCACTCCTAATATCAAAATGAGCAGGCACTCTTTCTTGGAAGGATTTGCTCCCGCATTTACCCACGTACTGTACTTTTCCCTTCTTGGAAAGGATGTAAACACCGGTATTTGGATCAATAACAGTGTCTCCATCGAAAATGAGGTCTTTTACTTTCAGGTCTTTCACTAGAATTCCCGTAGTGCGATTGATCCTCTTCTCAAGTTTATCATAATCTTCGTCAAGAAAATCCTTCAAATCCCCAACAACCAACATGACTTAAAGTTGAAAACAATACATATAATATTTTGGCATGCTAGACGTGAGCGATTATTTTCTCCTTATCGCCAGAAGAGGACAAAAAATATGATGTGTTCAATTATTTTGAAGTTGGTGGTTTTGTTAAAAGACTCAGGCGGCCAGCTTCTATCTGACTTGCCGAGGGGGCTCCAATGAGATTGCCACGGGCTTGTGGATCGGTATTCGAGCGCTCAGATGAAGCTGTGGCAATGTTCTCATCTCTGAGAAAAGTTTAATAAAAAGTACTTGGCGATAAAGCCTTTGTATAACATAAAATGAGATAAAAAGTGATCTTTTTGTTGTGTGCTCGATAGATAACCGGAATTTAAGTTTGTTTAAATATTTTGATTTTTTGTGTTTAGTAATCGGCGCAATGCTAAACAACTGGGGTGGAGTAACTACTAAACAAATCCTGCCATAAGATGCCTAGATATGCTAAAAAAGGAGTATTAGTGGTTTGGTCTAAGAGCAACAGTGCGCCATAAAATACTCCAGAAAAATCCCCAAATTATTTATATATATCTCCGCCCCATATGCACGTATTATAGGTGCTTGGAGCAAGGAATAATGTTATATTCAAAAGAAGTACGAATAATATCTCTTCTGACTGGGTTTTTTTTAATTGCTAATGTAGTTGGAGGTGCATGGGCAATTCAGGTCACGGTCGTTTCTCCCACTCCATCAAATGGCACCATTTCTCGGAATATTAGCTTTATAATAAATACATCGATTTCAGAGTCTAACCTAAGCGAAGCAATTTACAATTGGAACGGAACCAATTTTACTATGTATAATGATTCATTGGTGTTGATCTTTAATTTTGATAATGTAACAGTTATTGGAGACAATTATTCTATAGGTCCCGGCAATAAAAGTGTAGATATTAGCAAGTACGGGAATAATGCTACAATCAATGGTGCAACATGGAATGCCACCGGAAAATATGGAGGTGCGTTTAATTTTAATGGAGCAGGCGATTACTTAAAAATACAGGATAACCCATCACTTGACGCTCAGCAAAAAATGACTTTCTCTGCATGGATATACCCTGAATCATATGGTGATGCTGCTGATGCGTATATTAAAACTATTTTAAATGATGATAACGGCACTAGTTTAACTGCGACTTGGCGTTTGGGTTCCAAAGGCAGTGCCGCGCTAAAAGCAAAGTTAGGTCTTAATTTTAATGATGGCAGCAATAATGATGTTGAAAGTGCGGGAGACGTACCACTTAATACATGGACTTATGTGGCAGTTGTTACAAATGGCACTAATGCTAATTTTTACTTTAACGGCATATTGAATTCAAGCACAAGCTACTCTATAACTCCGACACAAACAGCACATAATTGGTATATTGGTGCACATCTCGATTCAGGTGGAAGTTTTTCAAGAGAATTTGACGGGAAGATAGATGAACTCAGGCTCTGGAACAGAAGCTTGTCTGCTGATGAAGTTTATCAACAATACATTTCAAATCTAAACAAATTCAACTCAACGCAATGGTATCTTTATGTTAACCAAAGCAAGAATGCAACTGGTGGTTTAGATGATGGGAAGTATACTTATCAAACCTTTGCAATGGATTCTATTGGAAATGTAAGCTCAACTGGATTAAGAACTTTAACTGTGGACACAACTCTCCCGCAGATTTTCACAAACATCACAAACACAACCTATGGCTTGGCTAATCTAACGGCTCAGCTGAACGTTTCTGATGCCAATCCTGATAGGGTGTGGGTATCTCTTGATGGAGGAAGCAATAGTTCAGCTGTGTTGCCGAATGCTACGACGAGTCTTTCAAGCCTCACCGACGGCCAGCATAACCTAACGATTTTTGCCAATGACACAGCTGACAATCTCAACTCAAGCACGGTGCGGTTCACAATAGATACCTCTGTTCCGAATCCGGTATCGCATAATGTGAGCAACACCTCGTATGCGAGTGCTTCGATGACGGTATCGCTGAATGCGTCTGATCCGAATCTTGACAACCTGTGGTTCCAAAACAGCAGTGGCAACTCAAGCTTGCTGAGTGCCAATGGCACGATAGGCGTGACGTGGAGTGAAGGCCATAGGTGGATTCTTGTCTGGGCCAATGACACACTTGGCAACCTCAATAAGTCCAATAACGTGTCGTTCACAATAGATACTACTGATCCCTTGATCTTCACTAATATAACGAACACAACCTATGGTGTGTCTGCTCTCACGGTTCAGTTAAATTCTTCCGACGCAAATCCTGATAAGATATGGTACTCTTTGAACGGCATTGGGAATTCATCATTTGTCACACCCAACACTACAGTGTCACTTTCTGGTTTATCTGACGGGCAGAACAATGTCACAATATATGTGAATGATACAGCCGGAAACATGAATTTCACAACAGTGTATTTCACGATTGACACAGTGGGGCCGGCAATAAACACGCCATCATCTTCTGGAGGCGGTGAACCTTACACTGGGCGCGCATCATCAGCAAAAATCCTTCTTTTAGCAAATTCAATAGACTCGGCTATGTCGGATAAATTCCTTGAGCTACTCAGAACAAGCGACATATCTACCACACCAATCGGTCCCGGAAGCTTTAATGAATTCATGCGGGTCGATAACCGGCTTATAGTAATACTGGGTGGGCCGGATGCTCCAGGAGGTATCGGGGAAATAGTGAGGAGCATATTAAACGAGTCAGAACAAGAGGCCATAAGAAACTCTGATAATCCACTGGTGTTCATAAAATTCAATGTATATACCCAAAGGTATACTCACTATCAACGTGTCATAATCCTTGCAGGATCTAACCGGCAAAAGACCAGCGAAGCTGGAATGGAGAATAGAGAAAAGGTTGAGACAACGATACTGGATTGATTTTACGAAGGACCCACTAATAAAAATTAACTTTAAAGAATCCTTTGAAGTTCTTCGCTAAACACGTAGTATTAGACTATCCTTTTTGTTATTGCGAAGTCTGAAGGAAAAGCTAAGAAAGAAGAGTTTTAACAATAACACTCTTTTTGATACCCTTATTCTGGATCAGCTTAAAAGGTTGGGGCGGGAACTCAGAATTAAGAGACTGGATATCTCTAAGATGCTTGATAAGACCGAGGAGTTAGGACCTGGGGCCGGTAAACTTCTTGATCCTAAGCTGGGTCTTTATGAGGTTAAAAGCAAAAAGCCGCCTATTCGTCTTTATTTTAAACATTTAGTTGATACAGATGAGATATATGTTTTTGAATAGGGTGGTAAAAATAGATTCCAACAAAAAAGGAGGTTAAGACCACAGCAGAGATTATTATATTGCTTTTTCTCATGCTCATAACCTCTGCCTATTTATTATTAAACGTCTTTGACATCCTCAATTGACTTTCGCTAATCTTATCCTGAGAAACACAGTTCTGAGGCTGCCGCCAGGCAGACCGACGAACCCTTTTACTTGAAGGGGTTTTTTGTTAAAACCCATTGTCGGCCTATATCTGGTTTGCCGAGGGGGCTCCGATGAGATTGCGGAGTACGGGCTTGTGGTTTGGCCTTCGAAGACTCTGATAAGGCTTGGGGGAAACGGGTTTTTCATTTTCTGACATAAATAATGCTTGATTTCAATGAAATTTAATCTTGTTACGCGGCGAAGCAGTAGCCCGCAAATATATATATACAACAATCATCAAAAAGATTAGGTATAAGTTGTGGAGGCGAGCCTTTGAGGAAAATCCTGATATTATTGTCAATAATCCTGTTGTTATTTAGCGGCTGCGTCCAAGACGGGCGGCAAAAGTCATCTGCCCCGGAATACAAGATAGTTGGAGGAGGCGGACCCTATAAAGAAGCGATCCTGTCCATCCAACCTCAAGCACTGGACCGCGAGATTATAAGATACGGCAAAGGAGGCATGACATTTGACATCGGGCTCACACCGGATCAGAGCCGGGCCTATGTAGCGAATCAGGTGGATGGGAACATAACCATCATCTCTCTGGATGAGAACCGGATACTGGACCGGTTCCCGGCTGAAAAGGGTGTGAGGGTTGTGAAGATAACTCCCGACGGAAAAACCGCCTATATCGCAGGTAACAAGAAAAGCTATGCCTACAGTGCAGAGCCTCCTTACACCCTGATCAAAGAGATTGGGGCTGGGGGAAACACCATCGCCATCACACCTGACGGAAAGCTCGCCTTCATAACAGGCATGATGAGGAAAGACCTCGATGTTGTGGACACCCAGGCAAACAAGGTGGAGAAGACAATTGAGCTTCCGCTCACCGATGGCAAGATAGGGATTATCAGCATGGTAGTTACGCCTGATGGCAGGGAGCTTTGGGCGGCTGACGCGCTGAGCGGGGACATGTATGTGATCGACGTTGCCACACTCACAGTTAAAGAGACCATCGCCACTGAGGAGGGTGATCCAAATCTTCTGCAGGATTTCATGGCTTCCAAGAAGTCTTTCATGCAGATCGTGGCATCGCCCGATGGAAAGCAGGTTTATGCAGGCGGCTTCAGCGGCAATGTCCGGGTCTTTGACACCGAGCGATATGTGGAGCTTGAGCCTATTTCAGTGAATTTGGAGCCAAAGTCGGATTCTGTGAATAAGATCAACGGGTTGGCCATAGACCCTCAGGGTACAACCTTGTTTGTAAGTGTAATAAACAAAAACGCCATTGCTGTTGTGAGTATAGAGACTGGGAAGGTGCTCTATCAGTATGGCGGGGTGAATGCTGCCAGGTTGTATTCAATATCTGCCAGGGAAAAAGATGGTGTGAATATTGAGTTTGAGCCTTCAGATAAGAAGGGCATACCCTCTGGTGTAGATGAAGCTGATTGGAAGCGGGCCAGAGCCTTTGGCTTTATCTCCGACTCTGATGGTAAGTATCTGATAGAGGTTAGTGCTCTGGGGCTTCGGCCAAACAGTGTTTACACTATCTGGTGGAGGGGAAGGTTTGGGAGCGGTCCCCTTGGAGGCGCGCCTGAGAATGGCTTTATAACGGATGGCGGCGGCTATGGGAAGGCAACGATCCTGATACCCCGGGATGCTTTGAATGATATGGATGAGTTTGTCATCCTCTTCCATGCTGATAACAGGACTTATGGGGCGAATCCCGGCAAGATGGGTGAGACGAGCTTCTGGCACATGGTGGGCAAAGTCCCCGCACTATGAAAGGGGGGGATGCCTAGTCTATCACAGACGACAGCAAGGTCTTTTTTTGGGGTTTGATTCTTGTGGGTGTAGGTCTATAGCTATTGGGTCTGTTCTAAGGTCTATGATGAGTAAAAAACTGCGATTATGGAATAAGGGAGGTTGAACGTTCCGCAATATTTATATACAATACTGCTTGATATATCAGAATAAGATATATAATTCAGTAAACAGGCAGGGAGAAACTATGAATGTTTATGGGAGGAAACAACGGTGAGCAAGATTATAATAACAGAACTATTCCTAGTTTTATTGATTTTTTCTACCGCGCTGGCAGTCTCTGCAACAGAGGCCGACTTCTATGCGACAAAGGTTTCACCCACCCAGGTCGCTCCAGGAGAGGTATCTACCCTGAGGATAACCCTGAAAAATCTTGGAACAAGTTTTGCATCCAGAATCGAGGCAAGCCTTGACCCGGCGGACACTTCCCCAATAGACCCAGTTGGGGCAGGGCGGGTGCAGATCGGAGAGGCGAAAAAAGCGCAAACAACAGCATATTTCAGTGTAGTAAAGCAATCAGAAGAGATAACATTAGAGTTTAATTTTAGCGTTGATCCCGAGGCGTCGGAGAAGACATATTCTGTTCCCTTAGTATTAAATTGGGATGCAGGCGAGTCCACGAAAAAGACGCAAACCCTGCAGCTTGGCATAAGAGTGAAAAAGCGCAATGCAGATTTTCAGGTCCTCAAGGTGGTTCCAGAAACACTCCCGGCAGGTGAGACAAGGGTTCTCACAATCATCCTCAAGAATTCAGGGGGCAATTACGCATATGACCTGAAGGCCGATCTTGATGCAGGTGATGCCTCACCCATAGACCCTATTGGACCGACAAGAGTGGAGTTTGAATCGCAAAAAATCTTGCCTGGCAGAGAGGTGGAGTTGCAATATCCTGTGAATGTGAAGCAAAACACCCTGGAGAAGGTCTATTATGTGCCATTGGATCTGGAGTGGGAAGACGACACTTCAACGACTAAGACTCAGAACATCAAAGTTGGGCTACTGGTCAAGGACCCCCACCCTGTGATTGAGGTGAGCTATGAAGCGCCGGACATGGTCTCTGCCGGAGACGGATTCGATATCTCATTAACTCTTCTGAATAAGGGAGCCGGCAGCCTCAAGGACATAGACATAACCGTCAATTCATCTGCAAACCTTGCTGTAAGCCCTGAACCTCCGAACAATCTCCACTTAAACTCATTGAGCGTAGAGGGAAAAGAAAGGGTACTATTCAGCTTCAAGGCAGATGAGAGGTCTGAAGAAGGACTGTATTTGATACCGGTTACAGTGAGTTATGAAAGTTATGGGGGAACCGAGAAGTTGCAGTATGAGATCATCCCTTTGACAATCAAAAAAGATGAGCCGGCAATCCAGGTGGGCCAGGACCTTCCGGCATACATAAAACCGGGTGATACCTTCAACGCCACTTTAATGTTAAGAAACACAGGCGGCACCGCTAAAAATATAGATGTCATAATCGATTCACAAGGGGCTTCCATCTTACCAAAGGGCCCAAACAACATCCACCTGGAAGAACTTTCTTCCGGCGAGACCTATAACATCGAGATGAACTTCATCTCAAGTAAAGATCTGACAACAGGGCTCTATAATATCCCGGTGACCCTGAAATATGAGGGGCTGGACGGCCAGCTCAAGAGCCAGCGGGAAAGAGTCCCTATAGAGGTGAAGGGGCTTGCGAAGCTGAACATAGCAAATTTGAAGATTGAACCTCAAAACCCGCGGAAGGGTGATGAGATCACGATTGAGCTTAGAATAGAGAATGTTGGCGATGCCAGTGCCGAGAATACAAAGCTCCTTCTGGATTCAGATTTGGAGGGATTCAAAACAGCCTATATCGGGGAGCTGAAAAAAGACGATGACACACCTGCTATCTTCACTTTGAAATCAGCTGCGGCCGGTGAGACCGTTAATACGTTGACATTGTCCTATGAAGATGACTTCGGTGAACACGGCCTCTCGGAAGAGATACGCTTTGATGTCTCAAACGGTCAGACCCAAAATTTAGGGAATGTCCTCGTCATTCTTTTGATAGCCGCGGTGTTTGTCGGCTTTTATAAATTAAAGAAAAGTAAAGGGTGAAGGCCGTGGGAAACCTGCTGAAGGTCTCTTTCTTTCTGGCTTTGAAGAACCTACTTTCCAGGAAGAGGCTCTTTGCCATGACCGTTCTCATCGTTGCCCTGAGCTTTGTGAGCGTCACCTTCACATCGGCCATGATTGCAGGTGTTTCAGAGACCATGAATAACCAGCTTATCAACAAGATGTACGGGAATATAATCATCGAGCCCAGGGAAGGAGAGGTCTATATCAATGATGTGGATGTCCTTCTTGAAAAGATCAGGAGCGTGCCAGGGGTAAAGGGGGCGGCTCCAAGGTATTATCTGGGTGGGAATTTTTTTAAAAACAAAAAGCCCTATCCCGCGGCCTTCGGCTTCATGGCGATAGACCCTGTAGAGGAAAAAAAAGTCACAGACGTTTATATGGATGTCAGCCGGGGAGAGTATTTAACAGAAAAATCAAGAGGGGAGCTCATGCTGGGCAGCCATATTGCCGGGGGAGCTGAGCAGTACATCATGCCCGAGGACGAGACCCTTGAAGCAGAGATCGGGGATCGATTGAAAGCAGCTTTTGGTGCCGGCGGAGTCAGGGAATTCAGGGTCAAAGCCGTTGTAAACCCCCGCGATATCTACGCGGTCATGCAGGCCTATATAACCATTGAAGATGCTGAGGAGATCCTGGGAATTGAGAATAAGGCCTCAGTAATAGCCGTCAAGGTGGATAAGGGAGAGGAATCACAATATGTTAAAAAATTCAAGGAACTCGGCATCGGCGAAGAGATCAGAACCTGGGAGGACAAGGCAGGAACAACAGCCCAGATAACCTCGATCTTTTCAGTGATAGATTATCTCTTAACCACTATCGGACTGGTCATCGTTCTTATAATCATCTTTGTTGTAACCTACATAAGCATAATCTACAAGAGGAGCCAGATAGGCATACTCAAGGCAATCGGCATAGATGAGAAGGTGATTGTGCTCACCTACATGCTGCAGTCCATCCTCTACGGTGTCTTCGGCATAATCATCGGACTCGTCTTTACATGGTTTCTGGTGGCCTACTTTAGAGTCAACCCAATAGACATGATACTGGGCTTTGTAACTCCGAGGATGACAGATCAGATAATTATCCTGGCATCGGTGATGATCCTTGTATCCTCTCTCATCGGCGGGTTCCTGCCCTCCTATATGGCGTCTAAAGAGGATATCGTCAAGCTAATATGGAGTCGATGAGATGAAGGGCAACCTCAGGCTTTCCTTTTTCTTGGCAGTGAAAAACACTCTTCACCAGAAACCCCTGTTTGCCTTGATAGTCCTCATCATAACGCTGAGCTTTGTAAGCGCAACCATAGTTTCAGCCACCATCCTTGGCTTTGTAAATGCGCTGAACAACCAGATAATCGATTATTCCCATGGGAGCATATTGATCGAGCCGAAGGAGGATGCTATTTTCATAGATGATGCCCTAGAAAAACTCGACAAGATAAGGAGGGTGCCCGGTGTTATAGCTGCCACAAGGAGGTATTCTTTTGGAGCGGCTCTTTTTAAAAAGGACCGGGAAGCCGCGGGATTCGGGTTTTTCGGGATAGACCCATTGGAGGAAAAAAAGGTCTCCAAGGTTTACAGGTATATGAAGCAGGGCGAGTATCTGACGCCTAAGGATCGGGGGGAGATAATCATTGGAAGCGAGGTGGCCGGCGGGGGGGAACAACTGTGGTTTGCAGAAGAGGACACCCTCTCAGCCAGGGTTGGAGATAAGATCCGGGTCTCCTTTGCAAATGGAGTTGAAAGAGAGTTCCACACAAAAGGGATATTCAACCCAAGAGACATATACTCCACAAGCTTCTCCTATATCACGATCCAAGATGCTGAAGAGATCCTGGGTGTATCTGGGAAGGCCTCGCTTATCGCTGTCCGGGTCCCGAAAGGCACTGAAAGCTACTACGTAAAAAGATTCAAAGAACTGGGGATCAATGATGTCTTCAAGACCTGGGAGGACAAGCTCAGCACATCAGCTATAGTCATATCCATGTTCGGGACGATAAACATACTTCTCAGCACGGTCGGGCTGTTCATAGTCTTTGTCACCGTCTTTGTCATAATCTACATAAATCTAGCCCACAAGAGGAGGCAGATAGGCATACTCAAGGCGATTGGGATAAATGAGAAGGTGATAACCCAATCCTACACGATACAATCCATGATCTACGGGGCTTCCGGAATAATAGCCGGCGTTATCCTGATCAAGGCCATGACGGCCTACTGGGCTGTTCACCCATTGAATACCTCATTGGGTTTTGTAACCCCTGAGCTGAGCGCATCTTCGATCATCATAGCATCGATTATGCTCTTTATTTCTTCGATAATAGGGGGTTATATCCCCTCATTCAAAGCCGCAAAAGAGGATATAATCAAACTGATATGGGATTAAAAATGATGGAAGTGATGTAACAATGCCAAAAGCGATTGTGGAAGCAAAAGATCTGAAGAAGATATATAGGATGGGCAAGGTAGATGTTCCTGCGCTTGGAGGGGTCAACGTCGATATCCGGGAGGGAGAGTATGTGGCTATAATGGGTCCCAGCGGCTCTGGCAAGTCCACGCTGCTGCATCTCCTGGCCCTTCTCGATACCCCTTCTTCTGGCAGGATATTCATCGAGGGAACCGATGTCTCGGATATGTCTGAAGATGAAAAATCCAGTTTCAGGTTGAACCGCCTTGGATACATCTTTCAGGAATACAACATTCTGGCAGAACTAACCGCCCTTGAAAACACCTATCTCCCGGCTATGATGCAGGGCAAGAACAAATCTGAATATACAAAGCTCGGCAGGGAGGCGCTTGAGCTCGTGGACATGGGAGACCGAGCCCATCACCTGCCTTCGGAATTATCGGGTGGTGAGCAGCAGCGCGTGAGCATCGCGCGGGCGCTCATAAACAAGCCCAGGATACTATTTGCGGATGAACCTACAGCGAATCTGGACTCCCGGTCCTCCCACAGCATACTCAACCTTTTCAGAAAGCTCAACAAAGAGCTGGGGCTCACCGTTGCCATGGTGACCCATGAGCCTGAGGACACGAAGATCGTGGATCGGGTTTTAAACCTTAAAGACGGCCTAATCACCAACATCCTCAAGTCTCCTACCATCCTGAACTGCGAGCACTGCAACTGCAAGGTCTATGAAGACGGCGCAATCACCAGAACCAGAGAAGGAAAGACCCATGTTTTCTGCTCAGAAAACTGTGCTGAAAGCTTTGAAGCAGAGTAAGGTTAGAAGAAAACAGACCGCACTTTCAGAGTGGAAGTATGGAAATAAGACTAGGTGTAGACTGAAGCCGCATAGGCTCAAGCTATTTGTTGTTCAACACTTATAGGAAGAGGTTCTTATTTATCGATAGGGATTATGAAACAACTCTCTCTATTCTCCTCATGGCAATGTTGAAAAACCAGCCTAGGAGCGCCCCATGACAATACTTGAAGCTGCCAGACCAAGCAACAGGCCAAAAAGGGTCCTTTTGTTCTCCCAAACAGGAAAGACTGGAGGAATCACAAACAATAGAGTAATAAGAGTGATAAAAAGCATGAATGCAATAGCTTTCGTTGTCGCCTTTTTCCCGGGGAGAAAATCATACAAGGCGCCATACAGCGCGCCGCCAAGGAGATACGCCAAAAGGCCTCGATAATCAACCACCTTCCCGGCATATTCTGCTTTAAGCACATGTGCAACGAGGAAGATGATAAGAGTGATTAATGTCAAGAAGAGCCACAGCATGGCTCCTGCAGCAGAGCCAGCATAGATCTTTGATTTTTTCTGCACTTTACTTTTCCCTGTTAACACATTATACTTCTTCAACCCCCATCTGTGCGCAAACTATTGAAAATTCTCCGTTCGTTTCTTTGAAATATACCCTCACTTTCTTTCCTGCATGAAAGATTGGCTGGTCTTCCACCGTTTCTGTAATCTCTCCAACTGTTCCGCCAGGGGTTATGATTGTCAGTTCATTTTCTGTAAACGGAGTTCCTTTAACATAATTTTTAACTGCTATAGTAGTGTAAGTGAGAATAGAGCTTTTATCCGTATTCCATCTACTTTCTACTTTTTCTACAGTCTCTTCAACTATGTAATTCGATTCGTTAATAATATAATTTTTATCCCCACATATGGGATCGAGCATAGCATCTCCGCCAGATTGTTTTACTATTATCTGCCTTTCTGGTGATGTTTGGGTGGTTGTAGATTCGGGCCATATGCCGCCATAAAATGTTACAATATACATTGCCTCACTAGGGAAATAGACTAAGGAAACAAAAGGAACCTTAACGACATTTTTTGGAACATCTTTTACAGCCATAGTTTCACCTAAATAACCAAACTGGGCGTCTGGGCCACCAAGCTTTTCAGTAACTTTATTTATTGCATACTCTTCCGTAACCCAAGGCGCCCAAGCCATCAAAAGAAGAGTCAATAAAGCAAATATCAAAACAGCCCTGGTTTTTATCTTCCTCATTTTCATTTGACACCCTCTTTATTCATTTTGTGTATTAATACTCCTATGAACCCTCCTATAACGATAGGTACCAAAATACTGAATACGCCTGCCAACGTCTCACCTGCAAAAATATTGTGCTGCAGCTTATAGTAGGGTATCTTATCTGCCAAATACCCCGGGAGTGTAATGGCCTTTATAAGCCATCCTGGTTCGAAATTTAACCACACATTCAAAAAGAATTGCTCCAATGTCGCCAACCCCCATAATCCGCCAATTAGCACAGGACCTCCGTATTCCCGCCAGACTTCTCTCAAATCGACCATATTAATCGCCAGAATTAATATTATGGTCCATTGGATTTCCTCTGAGCAATAACTTCTGTTTGGATGTGAATGGAAAAGTTTATCATAACGCTCAGAGGGTCTTGAATTGACTATATTCTACATCTCATCTAAGCCTTTTTTCTGCTCGCCTCTTCATTTTACTCCAACCACGTTCTCCACAGGTATAAATACTCTATGCGATCGTTTGGTTTCGGCCGAAGATTCTGGTTTTATTTCTGCAATAGGCATGTGAAGCAAATGTTACTCGGCCACCTTCCCCAGTATCCCCTTTATTCGGCCTATCTTTGGTACCGTCGCCTCTTTTCCAGTGCCAGTTGCAAATTGCTCTCCTAATGAACATTGATATTCTATTTAAACCAGAAATCGGTTCTCTCCTAATCTGTTCGGATATCCAACACATTTCCTCTTGTAATCTGAACTAAAGACTGTGCCGGTTTTGGCACAGCCTTAAACGTGTTATTATCCTTTTTTTCGAAGGCAACCCCGGCCCTTATATATCTTACAGTGAGGATCTCGTTCTCTATTTTTTTAACTGTCCCGATATTGATATCAGCCCAGCCCACATTAAGGGTCTCAAAAGTGGGTTCTTCCCTTATCTTTGAGCTTATACCTGTATAAAATATAACCGTGTCCCCTACTTTGACTGCGGTTGAGAGATTAAGGCTCCTGTTGACCTCGGCAGCAACCGGCCCACCCACGTTACTAATGATTTTATACTTGTAGCCGTCAATATAGAGATAACCCTCTTCCGCTATCTTTTCAAATGATTTGTTGCCTTTAGTGAAGGTTGATTTTCTCTCCGTGTGAAAGCATTCCCTATGGAGAAGGTAGAATTCAATCTTTTCAGCATCATCAATGAAGATTCTATTTCCACTGGTACATTCGAGAAATCTTCCATCTATCCGATTGGTTTCTGGGTTTACATACAATCTCAACCTCAGATATGGGGGAACTTCTGATTCACTTGTCTGTTCGTACTCATTGACTCTAAAGTCTACGGCCAAGCCGCCGCTATCATCGACAAGAATCGTGGCGTTGGGATATCTTCTCAAGAACGCCTGGGCTTCTGCAGTTTGGTTAGCTATGGCGATGTATTTTCTCTTAAAGAACTCAAAGGGTTTGTGTGTGGAATATGTTAGGTCTTCACCATCCCAGACCTCGACAATTTCTCCTTTTGTCTCTTCTGTGTCTCTTTCGACAGCTACGTAAAGTTTTATCTTCTGCCCATCCTCCTCGGCGACATAAACTACATGGACAACAGGTTCCATATAGTCACCATAGACTGAAACATTGTAGTTAGGATATAGATCAATGAATCCCCTGACTTCTGGGGTATCGTCTGCGATGTTTATGTATTTGCTATTTCCAAGGCATCCGCCAATAAAAGACAGTATAATAAGAAAGCTAAAGATGAAATATCTTTTTCGCACCGCATTTCTCCATTCCAAATCTAACACATATGCCTGCAAGGATTTTTGATTTCATCTCTTTCCCTTCACCTTTTGATAGCCTTTCTCAATCCCATAGCCGATAACCGCGCCGATGGCAACTGAAACCGGGAGGACTATGAGGGGGCTGTAATAGAAGGTTCCTCCACCCCCCAACTGATAGGCGATTTTAGACCAGATTACCGAGGGCAACGCAATTATTTCAATTATCCATGCATAACCTCTCATTAGCTTGGCACCTTCCAGCATTACATGTACTGTCAATCCTATCAGCCCCCATACAGCCCCATAAAATACACCCCTCTTTTCCCTGATTTTCCAGAGTAAAATTGAGAGTAGAATCAGCTCAAGAAGTAAGAGACCGAGGAATACTGTGTGGAAATATCCGGGAAGTGACGGAGGGGTGGACCAAGGAGGTTCTAGCGGAACGGTAGAAGATGCAACGCCTTCAAATTCTCGTGTAAGATCGGTAAATGTAAGGCCATCGTATTTCAACAGCGCCCATCTATTGCAGTTGATCTGGAAGGTGCCTATCAGCCAGTACTTGTCGTTCCACTCCATGCCACCCTCAAAACAGTTGCTGGGCATCTCGGTCAGCTCTGTGAAGTTCTCTCCATCGTACTTCGCGATACTCCCTCCTTCATTGGCTATTGTGTAGGAGATCAGCCAGTAGTCGCCATTCCACTTCACATTCCTCAGAGCATAGAGGATCTTCCCGCTCTCAAAGCTCTCGTTAATCATTTCGAATCTTGAGCCATCGAACTTTATTATGTCATTGTTATCAAGAAAGATCAAGCAAAATTCCGAGTTGCAGGCCAAGGATTGTACCTTATTTCGGGAGGAGAAAACCTGCTCAAAGCTTTCACCATCATACTTGTAAAGTGTTGAATTCACGCCCTCGGCAACAGCGATCAACCAAAAATCGCCTTCCCAGCTTATGGATTCTAAATGATAGGCTTCTTTTGGAATTTCTTTTGTCTGCAGCTCTATTGGAGTTATCTCACTCCCATCGAACTTGTAGAGGCCGGAGTCTCCTTCGAGGTTTGTCGTGCCTATAAGCCAGTACGCCCCGTTCCAGCGCATCTCCCGTATCGGGAACTCGACATTTTCACTCAAATCGATCATGGCTTTTCCATCATACCTGAACAACCTATCCATGCTGAGTAGCTCTTCTTTGAATTTCTTCTTCTCTCCCTCGCTCATCTGCACGAATTCTTTCTTTTTGGCAATAGCCGCCTCCTCACTCAGCTCTTCCCCCTTCAACTTCGCATAGATCAGGCAATAGCTGGGATTACATGAGGTCTTTCCCACATCGTAATCGCCAATTTTGGTCAGCGCCTTCCCATCATATTTGACTAGCGTATGCCATCCATCGATTAGCCAGAAATCCTCAGTACTTTCTACCTCTAGTATTCTTTCATCCAAAGCCCCAATTCGGGTGAACTCTTCTCCGTCGTATTTTACCACCTCCCCGTCAAAGGTACCTATCAGCCAATACTCCCCGTTCCATCCTATTGCTCCTAT
The DNA here is from genome assembly GCA_002923215.1 of archaeon BMS3Abin16. Taxonomy (GTDB): domain Archaea; phylum Hydrothermarchaeota; class Hydrothermarchaeia; order Hydrothermarchaeales; family SZUA-236; genus SZUA-236. The sequence goes on from BDTI01000129.1 coordinate 20,529, forward strand.
CCCTTCCGCTTTGGCAGAAACTGGAGCACTGTTTAAGGTGAAGAGAAATGCAGAAAGCAAAGCAAGTACCAATATTATCTGAATCCTGTGATTCACCTTCTCCCCTCCCGGAATCTAATGACCAGATAGAGCAACAATACTATCAAGACCCCGATTCCGAGCAAGAGTTCAGTCTTCATCTGCCTGCCTCGTCTTCTCTTAGTGGAACTCTCTTAGGTTCCAGCGGCTCAAAAGGGTATTGAGTTTCTGACTCAGAAAATTTACTCGGAATTATATGCGCCAGCTCATCTGAGGTAAAATTTGCCAGCTCTTCTAGAGTGAATCGTTCCAGCACTCCCTCAGGTACAAGCATTGCCAGTTGTTCTACCGGCATGTCTGCCAACTCTTCGGCCGTGAAGTCTTTGGAAGTTAGCGTTGAGTCATTCTTTACAAAAATCGTGAAATTCTCCTTCTTTTGTTCTGGCATCTCAACTTCCGAAACCTTCAGGTTACGGGACAGGGCATGCCTTATGACAGCCTTAAAAAGCTTATCGGTGTCCTCTTCTGGTGCTTCCGAAGCCTGATACGAATCAGTGCCATAAATCCCGGCGTCGAAGATAAAAGTGTAGCTATCTATGTGTGTGAGGTACCTAAAATAACCCATGAAAGTTCGGTATTTGAATACTGGTACACCCCGGTATGAAAACTTTTGAATAGGTGAATTTAGGTCTTTCGCCCAGCCAAACTCTTCATTGAAGGCAATTCTGTTGGGGTCTTCATAGACGCGTAGTGTAGCTGGACCACCGGTTGCATTGTATTGTAGACTATTCCAGATCATTTTTATTTCCGGACGATCCGTATACCTTATGTAATGAGATTCATACATCTCCAGGCTCGTCCACTCATTTGGTAACTCATCAGCCGGGAGCATCAAGTCTGTTAACGGCTTTTGTTCTCCACCTATCCGTGGAGCGGGTTGAAACCATACATGGGCAGTTAAAATAATCCCTCCAAGAATAGCGATGCCTGTTATTCCAAGTATGTAAAATAATTTTTTCCTTGTCATCATATGAGGTAGTGCGAAGGTAGGAGTGCCATTATCTATCCTCTTATTATATACCCTCTGAAGTAATAAGCCGAGAACACCCCAGAATACGATTGAAACGATAGCATAGACCTGGGGAATTCTTAAAATCCATGGAATAGTGTAATGGGCTTGTGAGGAGCTTATATCTCCAAGATACAGGATTGAGAATTGATAAACTTCTTCGCCAAGGAATGTAGTAAAGATATTAATGAACATAATTAGGTCTTTAGGCCACACCCTGGCAACCAGAAATCCTGTTACAGCCCCGAATATTAAAAAACTCAGGACTATCCCCTTCTTCCGAGAGATCCCTATCCTGCGGAGAATCACAATAATTCCAAAAATAGTGAGTCCATATATCACCGAGAGAATAAGAAGCACTAATGTAGTGAATATGATTTTGTGAATCATGCTATCATTTCTCCTTTGTTAGATTTGTTATCACTTCTCCGACAATCCAGTAAGGTTCAGAGCAGCGATCACTGGGCAACTGTGCGGAAATTCCAGATATATATCTAATATCTGCATTGTATTCCTTGGATGTTTCACCCCCACCCATCTTGACTTTATCTCCCACCCGTGCGATAGGTTTGCCATTGTCATCAATAACATGAATTACACCACTTTCATCACGGCTTAGCGAAAAACCATAAGGCCATATCATTAGATATTTACCCCCATCGTAAATGTTCAGTTTTTTGTCGGTTTCTTCTATTATATAAGGGTGTCCTCTATCAGTTATCTCCCACTTTTTTTCATTTATTTTAGAAATCTTTGCGCTACTGGATATATAGATTCGTTCCAATGCTTTTCTCAGTTGTTTATCAATTTCGCCAGTTTTCAGGTACTGTTTATAGTTCAAATCCAAACTAAATAAATACCCGTCACTTTTACTTTTCACACGGAGACAACCATCCTCTAATACCAATTCACCCTTTAATAACGCAGTCATGCTAAACTCTGATGGCATGTTTGCTACTGGAAAGAAAGGAGTAGATGGCGAAGTATCGAGAAATTTATCATTTAAGTCAATACCCTCAATCTCTTTAACTCCCATCTGTGCGCAAACTATTGAAAATTCGCCATTGGTTTCTCTGAGGTATATCCTCCCCTTTTTGCCTTCATGAAAAATCGGTTGGTCTTCCACCGCTTGGCATGTATCTCCAACGCAGCCACCAGGGGTTATGATTGTTAACAGATTTCCTGTATTTTCCGTAAGTGGAGTTCCCTTAACATAATTCTCAATTGCCAAGTCGGTATAAGTATGAATGCCTGTTTTCATATCAACCCAGTCACTCCACACATCTTTTACAGTTCCTTCAATTATATAATCCGATTTGTTGCCGATGTAATTTTTATCCCCGCACTCTGCAACAAGCTGGTTCGAGCCTCCGGACTGAAACACTGTGATCGGCCTTATCACATCATCAGTGGTGTATCCCCTTATTGGCAGCCAAAGCCTTCCGTCAATCATGAGAAACACGCCTTCAATCAAGATGACAATTACAACGATAATTCCAAGTGTATAAAATAATTTTTTTCTTGTCATACGAGTGTTAAATACTAAAATTATGCCTACAATTATAAAAATTCCTGCAAAGAACATGTTTGCAACACTGTTTATATCTTTCAAAAGAGAGTAGCCTATTATTAAACCGCCAATGGATGTCAGAAATAATCCTATTCCTCCTATTTGGTTTTCTTTTGATGTCATAAGTTTAGTTAGCTTAGATTATTTACTCTAGTTGACAAGTTTTCCTAAACGTCCTATTTTTAGCTTTCCTTTGTTTGTCACGATTTATATGCTCCGAATAACAGTAATTCTGCTCAGAAAACTGCGCTGAAAGCTTTGAAGCAGAGTAAGGCCGGTATACTGATACCAACTGTGCCTGCCTTTTTTTCTGGGGGGGCTTTCGTTACAATTGTATATAACAAATATTATATATCTAAATAAGACATATAATTATTAAATGTGCAAGGGAAACCATCAAGATTAAGGAGGAAGATATTGTATGAAAGTGGGTGTAGTCGGATCCGGGCTTGGAGGCTTGTTGAGCGGTGTTTCCCTGGCAAAGAAGGGACATGAAGTCACCATATTTGAGAAGTTGGGTTATTTCGGAGGGAGATTCACCAATATAAGCTATGAGGGTTTTGAGCTTTCTACGGGCGCACTGCACATGATTCCTCACGGCGGCAACGGTCCTTTGGCTAAGATGCTGAGAGCACTCGGAATAAAGGTTGAGATAGTACCTTCAAATCCATCGGGCACTTACCGCATAAATGGCAGGGATTATCTACACAATGAAGTGCCAAACCTCTTTTCTTTGAAGGAAAAACTGCAGATAACCAAGATACTGGCAGAACTCAGATTAGGTTCTGGCGGAGATGAGTCTTATAGGGCTTGGCTGAAGAAGAGGGTGAAGAACCCGCTTCTCTTCGCGATAGCCGATTCTTTTTGCGGATGGTCTTTGAGCCTCGATTCTTCAGGTGTCCCGTCCAGAGAGTTCATCGCGATAACCAAGAACATAAATAAACTTGGGGCTGCCGGCATACCAAAGGGAGGGTGCAAAGCTGTAACCGGCGGGTTGGTAAAAGAACTCGAAAGATTAGGTGGCGAGATCCTCTATAAAACCCCTGTAGAGTCGATTACAGTTGACGGCGGCAGGGTGAATGGCTTGTCAACAAAGAAGACTAGCTATGATTTTGATGTTATCATAAGCAACATCGACCCAAAACAGACGATCAAACTCTGTGGAGAGGAGAACTTCAGTGACAGCTATGTGAAATCGATGGCGAACATGAAAGAGGCGAATGGCATAAAGATATCAGTTGCCTGCGACAAGCCTATGATAGGGCATACGGGTGTTCTCCTTACTCCTCAGACGAAGAGGATAAGCGGGGCAAACGAGGTGACAAATGCCGATCCCACTCTGGCTCCTAAAGGGATGCACTTGCTGATGACCCATCAAAAACTGCTGGACGGCGATGTTAAAAAAGAAGCGGAGCTTGGAAAAGAAGATCTCTACGAACTCTTCCCAGACTTTGACAGGCACTGCGAGATATTGATGGTGCAGACCTATAAGCATGGCTGGCCCGTTAACAGAGTCGCCTCTGGCAAACATATAAGTCCTGAAAGCCCGATAAAAGGTCTGTACTACGTCGGAGACGCGATAAAGCCTGAAGGATGGATGGAGACAGAGGGTGTTGCCAAGGGTGTTGAGATGATGTTGAATCGATTTGGGAGATAACAAAATGGAGGAGCCGGAAACCTTTGAGCCTGAAGTTAAAGATCCCCTGACAATGGCTGCTTCTTCTACTCATTTGAAACTGCTGAAAAATAGGCTGGTGGAACAATGAACTATGAATGGCTGATATTTTCATTGGGCCTCCTGGGCATATGGCTTGTTATCTTCATATCTAAGCCGGCTGTTAGAAAAGAGATGTTCTGGGTCAGCCTGTTTACAATGCCTTTTGGCTTGACCGAGCCTTTGTTTGTCCCGGAATACTGGAATCCTCCTTCGCTTTTTAATCTTGCCGCTAGAACCGGTTTTGACATTGAAAGCCTGATCTTCTGTTTCGCTGTAGGGGGAATCGGGGCTGTCTTATACGAAGGTATTGTAGGGGCTGAACACCTAAAGATGGGTGAAATGGAGATGCATAGCAGGAGACACCGGTTTCATCGTCTCGCTCTGACATCACCGATAATCGTGTTTCTGCTCATCGCAGTCTTTACAAGCCTCAATCCGATATACTCTGCCAGCATCGCAATGTTTACCGGGGGTGTTGCAACGATCCTTTGCAGGCCGGATTTGAACCGGAAACTCTGGGTTGGAGGCGGGTTGTTTCTTGCCATCTACTTTGTTTTCTTTTTCCTCTTTAACCTGGTTTATCCCGGCATGGTGCAGGAGGTCTGGAATCTCCCCGCAATCTCTGGAATACTCATTTTAGGAGTTCCATTAGAGGAGTTGATGTTTGCCTTCACATTCGGCATGATGTGGTCAAGCGTTTATGAACATATATTATGGTATAGATTAAAGGAAATGTAAAACTGGAGGCGAAGATATGATGGAAGGAATGGAAACGATCGAGATTGAAGTTAAGGATTATATGTCTCCTGAGTGCACATGCAAGATTGAGGAGATTGCAAAAAGCGTCGCTCATGTGATGGACGCCTCCTTTAACCCTGTAACAAATCTTCTCACAGTAAAGGCGCATTCCGGAATGGTGAAGTCAAAGGACATCATTAAAAGGTTTAAAGAATGCGGGATAGCGTGCAGAGAGGGCCGAACCCTGAATGAGAAGGTTAGCGACGAACATAAGGGTATGAAAATGAAAGGAGAGGGCATGGCTCCCGGCCACGACCACCATGCCATGATGGAGGCTGAGATGAAGAAGCGTTTCTTTGCCACCGTCCTCCTCAGCATCCCTGTGCTTTTGCTTTCACCCACGATTCAAAAATGGTTTTCCTTCACTATACCACGTTTTCCAGGCTATGATTTTGTTCTCTTCGGTTTTGCCACAGCAGTCGTCGGCTATGGAGGAATTGTCTTCTTCAGGGGAGCAAGAAAATCCCTTCGAAATAAGGTGGCTGACATGAGTGTGCTCGTGAGCCTTGCTGTGCTCTCCGGCTACTTTTACAGCGTAGGCTCCACATTTCTATTCAATGCTCCGGATTTTTACTGGGAGATCTCAACGCTTGTCGTGTTTCTGCTCTTCGGCCACTGGATGGAGATGAAAGCGGTTCGAAGCGCCTCCGGGGCGCTGCGGGAACTCGTAAAGCTCATACCACCAACAGCCAGCCTAGTTAAAGACGGCGAGATAACGGAAATCCAGACATCAGATGTGAAGGTGGGAGACGTCCTTCTCATAAGGCCGGGGAACAAGGTGCCCATAGATGGCGTGGTTGTGGAGGGTGAAACATCGATCAACGAATCTATGATCACAGGAGAGTCCAAACCAGTGCATAAGAAGAAGGGTGATGAAGTCATAGGAGGCACAATAAACGGAGCGGGAAGCATAAAAATCAGGATCAATAAAACAGGCGAGAAAACCGCGCTTGCACAGATAATCAAGCTTGTGCAGGAGACAGCGGCTTCAAAGCCAAGGGTGCAAAAGCTCGCTGACAGGGCAGCCCATTATCTCACATTAACAGCCATATTCGTTGGTGGCTCGGCCTTTGTATACTGGTGGGGTATTGCCGGTGCGACAACACTCTTTGCAGTTACCCTCACAATCACCGTCCTTGTTATCGCATGCCCCCATGCCCTGGGCCTTGCCATACCCACGGTAACCTCCATTGCCACAACCCTGGGCGCTAAAAACGGGATGCTCGTGAAGAATGCCGAGGCGCTTGAGCTTTCAAAAGAGATTCAGGCAATAGTATTTGACAAGACCGGCACCCTGACAAAGGGCGAGTTCGGTGTAACAGACCTTGTAAACACAGGGAATTGGAGTGATGATGAGCTTTTGAAGGTTGCCGCAGCGGTTGAGGTAAACTCCGAGCACGTCATTGCAAAAGGAGTTGTTAATAAGGCAAAGGAGCAGGACATAAAGTTGCCCACTGTCTCGAAATTTGAGGCCCTGCCTGGAAAGGGGGCGAAAGCAGTTGTAGACGGCGTTGAAGTCTTTATCGGTAATCTCGCTTTGATGAAGGATATTGGGGCTGATTTCAAAGAATATGAGCAGGAGATTTCCAGGCTTTCATCTCAGGGAAAGACGGTAATATCCATCTCTACAGATAAAGGAGTTCAAGGGTTGATCGCCCTTGCAGACCTTATACGGGATGAGTCCAGAGACGCGGTAAAAGCCCTTCAGAAGATGGGAATTGAAGTGGCCATGCTCACAGGCGACAATCGGCAGACTGCGGAGTGGGTTTCAAAGGAGCTGGGCCTGGACACATTTTTTGCCGAGGTCCTGCCCCATCAGAAATCAGAGAAGGTCAAAGAACTCCAAAGGCAGGGCAAAAAAGTGGCCATGGTGGGTGACGGCATAAACGATGCGCCAGCACTCATACAGGCTGACGTAGGTATAGCAATCGGGACTGGAACAGATGTGGCCATTGAATCGGCCGATGTGGTGCTCATCAAAAATGACCCGCGGGATGTGGTGAAGCTCATCCGGCTGAGCAAGGCAACTATGAAGAAGATGAAGGAAAACCTTGTCTGGGCCACAGGATACAATGCGCTTGCAATTCCTGTTGCCGCAGGTGTGCTCTTTCCCTTCGGCATACTCCTGCGCCCTGAACTTGCAGCGCTCATCATGGCTGGAAGCTCGATAATCGTTGTGACAAATGCCGTGCTCTTGAAAAGAGAAAAACTGTAATCCGGACACAGAAAAAAAGAGAGGCTGAAAATAGGGTGTGCCAGGCACTGTGTTATTTTTTCAGGGTTAAAACTTTGCGAGGATTATGGATTCCACATCCGGCACATAGGGCAGCAGAGTTTGCTGGATGAGGCGGTCGATGCCGAAGAGCATGGCCAGCCCGGTTAGGATGAGTATCCAGCCTGCAAGCTTTTTTATCCTGACTGAGTTTTTTCGTGTCCACTCAAGCTGGCCTGAAACTCTCTTCCCACCGTAGGCGATTGTGAGCAGGGGGATGCCGAGTCCGATGGAATAGACTAAGAGTAAAACCGAGCCTCTGATCATGTTTTCCTGGATGGCCGCGAATGCCAGGATAGAGCCGAGTATAGGCCCGACACAGGGTATCCACACTATCCCAAGTGACAGGCCGAGGCCGAAGGCGCCGAGTAGACCGCGGCCCTTCTCACCCGCATTTTGAGACTCTTTCATAACCTGGTTTCTTTTAAAGAGTCTGTGAACTCGGTTCACCATCCGGGAGGAATACTTCACATAAACCTCGTTTATGTCATCGTCCACCATTACAGCGCCGAATCCGATTATAAAAGAGATGAGCAGAGCCCTTAACCAAGGTCCGCTAAACCCTCCTGCAGCGATTCCAAGGGCTGAGAACACGCCTCCCATAAGTGTGAAGGTCACCGCGCTTCCTGCGACAATGAAGATCGGCCTCAGCCTATGCCCGATAGACCCGGCGAGCATGGGCGGGAGGATAGGTATTATGCAGGGTGTGGTAACTGTGAGCACCCCTGCAAGGAATGCCAAAAATAAGGTTGGTTCAGCCATGGAAACAACTACACTTAACCTTTCAGAATCTCCTTGATTATCTCATCCAGGTTCTCAGTCATCTTGGCAACGCTGTCTCCTGTTTCATGCGGCGTGACCTTGAGGTTGCCATCGATTATGAGTGTAGGCGTCTCCTCAACCCTGTAGGTTCCTGCGAGTTGAAGATTCTCATTTGCCCTGGTCTCTGCCGCCCCTGATCTTAGTTTAGCCGCGAACTCGTCGCCCAGGCCGATACCTCTTGCAAGGCTGATGAGCACATCCTCGTTTCCAACATCTCTTTTTTCCACTGTGTTGGCATTGAATATAGCATCTCTCATCTCATCCCCCATGCCGAGGTCTTTTGCTATGAAATATGCCTCCCCTGGCTTTATGGAACCCTCGCCCCAGTAGATAGGCAGAAGCTCAATCTCAAGCTTCCCCCTATATTTCTCTTCAAGCTCTGGCTTCAGACTGTTGAAGTTATAGCATTGATGGCAGTAAAAACTCATGAACTCGATGATCTTTACCTTCCCCGGCTCATGTGTGCTCGGCCGGTTCAAGGTTTCGTAAAGCCCGACGACGCTGGACTGAGGTATTAATGTGTCAACTGGTTTAACCCCTGCATTTTCCGACTGACTGGATAGATACTTTCCACCAACGATTGCAAGTATAATCAATGCCCCGATAATCAGCTTTTTATCTATCCTTGGTTTGGATACCTTCTCTTCAACCACCTTCTTTTCCCGTTTTCGTGATCTCTTTCTTGCCATAAACATCTACACCTCGCGTCAGACCTGTGGTCCAGGGGACTCACCGGGTTTGTGGCAGCCCTCCATACATCTCTCCTTTGAGAGAGTTTCTTCTACTACACCAGTCCTTGTTGATATATTAAATACCTCGCCTGTAACCTGGTCAACCCTGGCTCTGAGAACGTTGAGCCCATACCCTCCAACCTTGCAGCCCCGCAGGTCCTCTCCATCAACTCAATATCCCACACATAGGCGTCAGTCCCAGGGGGCAACTTGAGACTCACCCTCGTAATCCTGCCGCTCTCGTTGGCAAGGTTCTCATCTGCCTCTATGGGCATATGCACCTCTGATCTTTCCTTTTGCAGACTGTACACAGAGTAACCAACTGAAACAGTTAAACCAATAATCACAACTGCTAAAACCATATTCCGATCTATGCTCCTACACCGCCCTTTACCTTATTTTTACTCTTTTCTGCCAAGGGAAACTGCTCTTCGAAATGACTATAGTCAGCTTCCATTTCATCGGAAAGGAAATAAACAGCCCCATAACCGGGTTTAGCTTGGGTTATGAGGCCGTTTTCCATCAGTATATTTATGTGGTGACTGATGGTCTTATAGTCCATGTCCAGTGACTCTGCGAT
>BDTI01000130.1 GCA_002923215.1 archaeon BMS3Abin16
CTGATCCTACAGGTATTCCTAAAGCACGGGTAGAAGATGAAGCGTTGGCCTGAGTCCTTTGGAGTTCTGTCAATGATACTTCTGCAGTGCGCACCTCAACAACGTTAGCTAACTCAGGGTACTTCCCCATATATGGTTTAATTGTCGTCTCACCATCGCGAGTAAACTGCACAACCACGCGAAATTCCGGGTTATGCTCAAGCCACAGCCCGGCAAAGGTTTCTGTTTCATTCATGCTCAACTCTGCATCGAGTTTTCCAGCGATATCCTGAAGTTGGAATTGACGGAGAGCTTCCTCAGTACTAACATTATTATTTGACGCATAACCTTGTGCATCATACAACAAGGGATCCTTACCCTCCAATCCAGATTTTCCGCTACTATCCTGTCCTTGAGCATATACAACCGCAGTAAAGACTAAAACCAGAACTGCACCAAGAAAGATGAACGTTGCTTTTCCTGACAATCTATTTTTCATCTGCCCACCTCATCCGGTTCTACTGGGAGTTTCACGGGTTCACTTGGTTTGAACGGCCCGAAGGAGCTTTCGTTTTTTGGCTTAGGAAATTTACTCGGAACAATGTGCACCAGCTCATCTGATGTGAAGCCTGCCAGCTCTTCAGCGGTGAACCGTTCCAGAACATCTTGGGGCACGATCTCAGACAGCATCTCAGGAGGCATGTCTGCAAGCTCCTCGGCCGTGAAATCTTTGGATGTTGAAATTGGGGTATATGGCACAAAACCTTGGATGCCGAATATAATTTTGTTATTGTTGATAACATCGATGCCGTAGAAATTTCCCTCTCCAAATCCGATTATATCTATAGAGACGTTCTGAGATTCATGGGGCTGAAGCTCTTCTATAAAGAGTTCGTTTGGTTTTATGGTGAGGCTTTGGATTATTCTTATCTCTCTTTCACGCATTCCCTTGGCATGGTTGATAACATCCTGCTCAGCAGGCGATAACATCTTTTTTACCCTAATCTTCAGTTGAAGGTTCTGTAACCTTGTGTTGCCAGAATTTTTAATCTTAAGAATGCCCTGCTCATAAAAACCGTTCGGGGTGGCTCGATACGAACTCGTTTCATACGCCGTCTGCAGGACATTTGTCTCAGTGTTTACTGCTGTGGTCTCAAACTTCTTGGGTGAAAAAGTCTTATTAAATGTGCCAAGACAGCCAGTAACCAAAAGTCCAATCAATAGCATGAGTACGAGATATCGCATTTATTACCACACATTTCTTTTGGCATAATACCGTTGCCAAGTCCTGACGCCAATGTAGGCGATCATTCCAAACACATCCAGGTAGAAGAACAAGATGATCTAGAAAACCTTGACCCCTTTTTCATATCCTTTTTCTTATGACCTTGCATGTGACTCCGGCCTGAATCAAAACGAGATGCCCCGCCATTCAATGGACTGTATAACCATAATAAGGTGTGCCCATTTTTATGCCTCACTTTTTGATAACTTTGGCTTTTATCCTCCTATGCGATTCTCTTCTACAGCCTTCACAAGCCTCCAAAAAAGGTAGAGGAAAACCATGACATATATCTGCCAAATGCTTGTTAACGTGTTTATATCGAAATAAATAATCCTGTCGAGCACGAAAAGCAATAGAACCGTTGAAACTGCCAATAACGCTATTTTCACTGTTTTTGATGTCATTCCCTCACCAACATTTGTTTTTCCCTTGAATGTACGTTAAATATATAGTTTTTCCCTATTTGCCAATTTCTCCAACCACCCTCTCAACGTTTAGCGTATTTCATAGAAGACATTTGCTAAGTGCAGATTTAAACATTTTCATGGGAAAACTACAAAGAAACTATGTCCACCTGCTTAACTCCCTTTTCATCCACCATTATGCCTCTGCCGAGCGGAGGTTTGAAAAGCGGTATCTTCTTCCAGCCTCCAGGGTTTGCCGCCCTTGCTTTTTCATTCACTCCTGAAACATGAGTGTGGCCTGTGATAACCGTTACATCTTTATCAATGCCTGCAAGCGCTTTCCACGTCCTTTCAAGAAAAAGCCTTCTGGTGACGTATGAAACTGCAAAGCCAATGCTGCCGTGTCTTGACATATGATCCCCGTGATAGGCTACAATCCGGGTCCCGTTGATGTCAAAGACAGCGCATCTTCCAAGGACAGCCACCTTTCCATGAATCCCTGCTTTGATGTCCTGCGGGTCGTGGACCGGCGAGCCGATTATCACAAAAAGCCTTTCATCCGCGAGTCCAAGGGCGTCTCTCATGGCTGTAAATGGGCCGCCCTCTCTTTGCAGGGCATAAAAGGCCTCTGGTCTATTGAAAAAATCCCCGGCAACCACTATGTCAGGTATCCCTTCCTTTCTTGCAAAACCACCCACCTCTTTAAAAGCGGGATCAGGCTTTTCCAAGTCCCTTATATGTAAGTCTGCGATGAAAAGCATCCTGCCAGTTGACGATATCACATCTGCCGTAGTGCAGGGGTTGAGGCTTGGGAACAATGGATAAAGGAGTATGGGCGAGTTGTAGGCCATAGAAAAGAGGAGCAGAAAAAGAAGTGCCAGAGCCATGCGCATGGTTGTATCTTCCAAGCAATGTTAATAAGATTTGCTAGCTTGATGCTAGTAGCCTTTGCAACCACTTGCAACACAGGCAACCTCTAACAGGTTAAGGCTTTGTAACTCAAGGTAGAGTTTAAAACATGAAGCTGAAAATGAAGATAAAAAGAGCAGCCCTTGAATCTGGCGCAAGACTATATCTAAAAGCCCTTCCATGGAGATCCGATCTTGCTGGCTTTATGCTTATGCCGGTTGAAAAGCTAAATGGCACTGGTAAGATGGTAAGAGTAATCAGATCAGCGCAAAAGCAGGATCACCCCCTTTTCAAGGTTCTTGTAAGGCTTGCAACCGAGATAAATCCTAGATGCAGGAGCAGTTTTCTCAGCCATCACATGCCTCTGCTTATTGAGATGCCAAAGGCTGATGGTAGCTTTTTCCCAAAGGTCCTGATAATCAGCGTCACTTCGAGGTGTAACTATACCTGCCCGGATTGTTTCAACAACACCTTCAGCGAAAAAAGCGATCTCCCCCCTGAAGTTCTGGATAGAATACTCTTTGAAGCAGAGGAGAAGGGAACAAAGATAGTTGCTTTTTCCGGAGGTGAGCCATTGACTAGAAGAGATCTTTTTGAGATTATTGAAAGACATCCAGGGCTATATTTCCAGATATTTACAAATGGGTCCCTCATCTCCGATGAAGCTGCGAAGTGGATGGCGAGACTTGGCAATGTGATGCCTTTCATAAGCCTTGAAGGTGATAAAACCTTAACTGATAAAAGAAGGGGGGTCGGCTGCTATCAGAAGGTATTCAAAGCAATGAAACATCTAAAAAGGAATGGCATTATCTTCGGCAGCAACGTCATGGTCACTCCAGATAACTTTGATTCCGCGACATCCGACGAATTTGTAAAAAAGCTTGTTTCAGCAGGCGCAATGGCAATATGGTATATTACTTATAGGCCGGTTGGCAAAGAACCAAACCCTGAATTGGTGCTCTCCAGAGAAAGACATTTTGAGCTTTATCGTAGAGTGCAGACGATAAGAAACACATGGCCTGTAGTTGCACTTGAAAATCTACATGATGTTTCTTACTTTGGAGGCTGTCCTGCAAAGCTCGGGGTAGCAATTCACATTGACCATAAAGGAAACGTTACTCCCTGTCCGCCTCTACACTTTTCAAATCAAAATATTATAGGGCAAACCCTTGAAGAAGCACTCGCAGCTTCGCCGTTTATAGAAGAAATTATGAACACTGAGTGTTCTGGATGCATCATCCTTGAAGAACCCTCCAGGCTGGAAGAACTAGTTTTGAAGACCGGGGCAGTGGAAACCGGGGAAGAAGATGAGCTAAAGAATCTCAGGAGTTACACGTCGCCTGGGATCAGGGATTTAAAAAAGCCCTTTCAAACAAGAACCAGTGAAGACATATATGGGCGTCTTATGGAGGTTTTCAGAGATGGATGAAAGAATGAGATGCAATGTAGAAAAATTTCTAACAAAACACAGCTATTGTACTCTAGCGACATGTTCAGAAAGTATCCCTCTCGCTACTGTTGTTATGTATGTGTCTTATGGTCTGGACCTCTTTTTCTTTTCAGGGGAGCGCACAAAAAAGATCAAGAACCTATTGAAGAATCCAAACATTGCAGTATCAGTTGAAGGCAGACGTTTTCTGTTTTTTCCCCAGGCAGTTGAAATGACTGGAACAGCGGCCATCTTATCGGGCAGTGAAGAAGAAAGGGCAAAGGAATTGTACTTTTCTGGGAAGCGGCCAGAGTATGTTGTGGCAAAAAGGATTGCTGAGAGAAACAGGATAAAATGGATAAAATTCACCCCTCGCAAGGTCTACACATATGGAATTGGAACAAGGCCATGGCACATAAGCCCGGATAAACAGTTCAGAAGGGTTTTTTAATTGTTTTTCATGTGGTGTATATGTATGAATCACCTTTCATTTCCCTTCGAAAAAGCAAAAACATTAATAAGGCAGGAATCAATTAATTCAAGTGGGAGGCGTGGATAATGCAAAAGCTAAGAGACAATTCACTTAAAATTGCTTTAATGATTTTTATAAGTGGATTCTATATAGGGTACACGCTGAGATTTTTTGATGTTATATGCACTCCACTTGTCAGAGGCTTTCTCTTTCCAATCTATGATCAAGCAGTAGCATCCATGAAGCCATACGGAGGTTATCCTAATTCACAGTTCATAGGCTATGGCATTTCTGAATCTACGGGTTTTGATATCTTCAAAAACAACTTCCTTCCAGCCACTTTATTAATTGGGACATCAATCATCTTCGGTCTGCCAACGATGATTATATTATTCTTTATCGGGGTTGGAGCAGGGTCCTCTCTTGCTGAGATAATCGAGTTTACAACCCTCTCAACTTCTCTGCAATTTATTGTTGCAACAATAATCTTTGCAGCTATGGTGGTGTATGCTGGAAGCGTTGGTTTTTACATCTGCTCATTTCTCTATGACACCATCAGAAACCGAGATTTTAAGGTTGAAAAAACATTTTACGACCATATCCTGGTAACAGCAGGGCTGGTTGTCCTGGGCATAATAGTTCAAAATATCTTTAGGGTGGTTTAAATGAAAAGAACAACTGTTATCCTATTTCTTTTTCTCATTCCAGCGGTCTGGGCTCAATCCATGTCCGGCAGGGTTTACCGATCCTCTTCGTATGCTGATGTGCAAGCCACAGGAGATATCCAAATAGAACTGGAGATTACAGGCACAGTAAGTTCAGATGTTTCAGAGCTATTCTATACACACCGAATATCTAACCGAGAAAATGATACTCAAACATTATATCTTGAATACAATCTTGATTCAGAACCAGAAATATTATCAATCGATGTGAATGGTGAAAAAATTGTGCCAACCTTAGTTTCAAAGACCACTTTTTACGCTAACTATCAAGTTCCTCTCTCCATAGGCCGGGAAAATGTAACTGTGAAATCTCATTTGAAGTTTAGGAATCGGCCGCAGGAAGGGCGAGGATTATGGAAAGAACGGTTTTTCTTCAGCAACCCTGTTAACATCGCGCCGGTTTTCGGCCCACCCCGTGCTAAAACTATGGAAGGCAGCATTATCCTTCCTGAGGATGCGCAGCAAGTCCAATGTGATAACTGCAACTATGATTCTGAGGATCATGTTGTCAGGTTTAAACGATACAATGAACCGCCCTATCTTTCATTTAACTTTCAAGTGAAAAAGAAACCGCCTGTAAAAGCAGGAATAATATACATACTCATGCAAGTTGTGTTCCTAGTGTTCGTGATTATGAAGCGGAAAAAGACTCTATAAAAGAGACTTATCCAACAAAGATTATAAAGTTATTTAGCGCAGAGAATGTTATGAAAACTTTTGGACATATATTATTGAAGAGGATTTTTTCATGAAGATCGCTGTTTCAGGTAAGGGTGGAGTTGGGAAGACCACCTTTTCCGGCACACTTGCGATGATCCTTGCAGGCGAGGGCAAAAAGGTGCTTGCCGTGGACTCTGATCCGTCGATGAATCTTCACAGCGCCCTTGGCCTTGTGAATCCGACTCCAATTTCCGAGCTGAAGGAGATGATTGCTGAGCGCACGGTTTTGGAAGGCGGTGTTTTCAAGCTCAATCCAAAGGTGGATGACATCCCTGAACGCTATGCATCGAAGAACGGAAATCTGAGTCTTCTTGTGATGGGGACAGTTGAGAAGGGTGGGTCCGGCTGCATCTGCCCTGAAACCGCTTTTCTAAAGGCGCTGCTTCGCCACCTTGTGTTGAAAAAAGAGGAGTATCTGGTCCTGGACACTGAGGCTGGGATCGAACACCTGGGCCGAAACATCGCCGAGAAGTTTGATCTCATGGTCGTGGTCTGCGAGCCCAGTGAAAAGGCGGTGGACACTGCGAGACGTGTGCACAGGCTTTCAAAGGAAATCGGCATCCGCCGTGTGGTTGCAGTGGCAAGCAAGATCGCAAACCCGGCTCAGGGGGATTTTGTTAAAAGCTCGCTGGACTTTGAGCTTATCGGCTCGATTCCCTTTGACAACACTGTTATAGAGGCTGATATGAATCGGCGCCCGCTCTATACCTATTCTGATTCAAAGGCGCTTGAAAGCATCCGAAAGATAACTGAGCAGATATTGAGCCATGGATAAATGAGGTTATGCCTAGCTGCTCTTTGCCGGAACTGCTATCTTTTTGTTTTCAAGAAACCATTCAATAGTTTCACGCCCCTCGATAAACACTAAACTATGTTTTTTTGCAAAGGCTTTTGCGCCTTCAATATCCAGGGACTCATGGTTTTCGCCGAGCATCTCGCAGATCGCAGCCATAGGAGTTAGACCAGCCATCTCCATCAGACTCACAGACAGCTCGGTATGGCCTTTCCTGCGCTTCAGAAGTCCTTCAGATGCTCTAAGCAAGATGATATGGCCGGGTGAGCGAAAGGTTGATCCGAACTCACCGGGGTCCAGACCGCCGTTAAGCGCTTTTCTGCCAAGCCCCGCAAGCTCGGTTATGGTTAGCGTGCGGTCAAAATCACTTATGCCTGTGAAGGTCTTGCGATGATTGATCGTGATTGAAAAAGCGGATTTCTCGTCATAAGGTATGTCATTGGGCCAAAGGGCAGTGAACACCGGGAACTTGGCGGACGCTTCCTTCCACACGTCGGTGAGAAAGGGCAGGCCGAGGCTCTCAGCAATATCCGGGTGCAGCGCCAGACAGAGTAGCCCTCCTCCGTCACGTCTAAGCATGCGCACATAGTCTGGGGTCATGTGTTCAGCAGCAACTACAATGTCGGTTTCTTCCTCGCGGCCGTCAGAGTCATAGACTAATATCGGCCTTCCCCTCTGCAGCTCTTTAATCGCTTCATCTAGTCTTTTCATGTCTATCCAATCCTTATTCTCACACAAACCTTGTCGCCGTCTTCTAGTTTCAGTTGGCTGCGAATATGGGTCTCTGAAATTACCTCAAGTGTGTCAGGCGCGTGATGGGTGCGCTTTGGCATGACCACGGCACCGTTTATTCCCTCGACTTCTGCGCTGAAACATTTGACTGAGCCAAAGGTTCGGTTTTCTTCTTTAAAACCCTCGATATGGGTGCCGGGGAGGCCGGAGAGGCTTTGTCGTGCTGACAGGTCTTCGGCTCCACGGAGCTTGATATTCAATGTGCCGGGGTAGGGGGCAAATCCTAGCTTTTCTTTGAACTGATTTTTGTAGCCTGTCATGCCCATGTAATACTTGCCTTCGCCCATGCCTGTTGTCACGGTGCCGCAGATTGCAAGGGTTGTTTCTTCAGCTCCGAAGACGGTTGAAAGCTCGCGGTATATCACGCCAAGTTTCTCCTCTCCCTCTGAGGTTATGCGTATTGTCTGGCCCTTTGAGAGCACGTCGCGTGTGATGAATCCTTCATCTTCTAATTTTTTGAGTTTGCGCGCCGCGGTCTGCTGTGATATCCCCATGTCTGCTGCGAGATGTGACGATGATATTTCAACGTCTTGTTTCAGCCCGCCTCGCGCCGCGATTTTTAGTAGTGCTTGCATATCCATTTTTTCAAACCTATCGACTCAATTTTAAGTAACTACTCATTTTTGAGAAGATAGTATATAAGGGTTGTGGGTGGCTTCTGTCGATGTAGTATCCCGTATTAATGTCCGTGCCGGTATTGGTTTTGTCTCTGCCGCATATGCAGAGCGGATGAAGAAGTTAAATCAGAGGAAGATTAGGTGGATTTGTCGGGAGGTGAAGAAGGGTGAATTCTCGATTTGTAAGATTGCCCGGATTCAGAAGGTCACGCCTCGGCATGTGCGGCGTGTCTACGAAAAATACAGAGGTGTGAAGAGGCCCTGTCTGCTGCCTTGTGGCAGAAGACCTAAACCTTTTTCAGAGGAGGAGATCGGCGTGGTCTTAACGCTTCGGGAGGAGCATCCCATCTGCGCTGTCTATCTGGAGAAGATTCTCGACGACATGGGTTACCACATACCTCACAACCGAATTCACAAGATACTCTGCGCACATGGCATGGCCCGTCCAGAACCGAGGAAGCAGAAGCGGCGAAAGCCATGGATACGATATGAACGGGACCACAGCAACTCGCTTTGGCATGCCGACTGGTTTGAACGAGACGGTGAAAAGATCGTGCTCTTCGAGGATGATGCGTCCAGACTGTTAACAGGCTTTGGCAGCTACCAAAACGCCACAGCCGAAAATGCCAAGAAGACCTTGGAAGAAGCAATAAACCATTTCGGCAAGCCCGAACAGCTGATAACCGATCACGGAGTCCAGTTCACCTCGATACCGAGAGAAACTTGTCCAGAACCGAGGCCCAATGAATTCCAGAGATTTCTCAAAGACAACGAGATACAGCACATCAAGGCGCGTGTGAAGCATCCGCAGACAAACGGCAAAGTGGAGAGGCTCTTTCAGACACTCTACCAACTGAAAGATCATTTCGAAAGCTGGGAAGCCGTTGCCACATACTACAACTACAACCGGCCTCATGCCAGCCTTGAAAACGGAAGACAAAGAACACCCTACGAAGCATATTTAGACAAGATGAAGACAGAGGTGAAAACATGAAACAAGCTTCTAGGACGGACAATAAATCAGGATACCACAGGTGGCTTCTGTCGAGTTTAGGTTGATGAATTCACAAAGCAAAGCTATTTAAGTAAGAATATTCTTACTTCTCATGTGATGAAAAGATGACGGTGAAAACTGTTAAGGTCTCTGAGAAAGGGCAGATTTCAATACCCCGTGAGATCAGAGAAGAAGCAGACATAAAAAAAGGAGATGAACTTATAATGGTCCACGGGAATGGTAAGATCATGCTGGAAAAGGTGGAAGAGATTTCAAAGACCGTAAAAGCAGACTTCAAAGACCTGTTGGTCCATTCAGAAAAGGTGGCAAAGAAGCTGTGGGAGAACCCTGAAGATGAAGTCTGGGACACAGTTTGAACAGGGAGACATCGTCATCGTACCATTTCCATTTTCAGACCTGAGCAGTATAAAACAGAGGCCTGTTCTTGTCTTGTCAAATAACAGCTACAACAAGATGAGCAGGGACATAATCACATGCGCCGTCACATCCAATCTGAAGGACTCGGAGCACTCTGTTCTAATAGGCAACAAAGACCTCACCGAGGGAGGAATACCAAAAAAGAGCAGGATCAAAGCAGACAAAATATTCACACTGGAGCAGAGTATAATCAAAAAGAAGGTAGCACGAGTCAATAAGCGGGTCTTTGAGAAGGTGAAAGGGGAGTTAAAGAAGCTGATATAATGTGCGAGCAATTAACCTTTAACGATAGAGAGCAGCAGTAACTAAAGCTCCAACATAATAATGAGTCCAAGCGGCAGTTCTATCTACCTCTTTTCCATCTTTATACCTTTTATACCCATTCCATTCTCGGATTAACTTAATTTGTTGGGGAGAATGATAATATTCCCAATGAAGAATGTTTTTACCATTAATTTCTCGCTTAATGGTCTCAAAATACTCCTCCACTTCAGAAATTACTTCTTTTGGTTCTTTCCATTCTAAGTCTTTTCCTTTACCAGATTTAGCATTTCTTACTTTTACTACTGTGAAAATAAGTGCAATTTTGTAAGCATGTTCCAATGATTCAAACTGCTCATCATAACTTATGTCATTTTTATTTATTGACTCAATTTGTTTTTTTGCAGCATTCAACATTCTTTTTGTCGAGTTTAGGTTCCTCTCTGTAATTTCTTTTTC
>BDTI01000131.1 GCA_002923215.1 archaeon BMS3Abin16
AAAAGACCATGAAATCCATTCTCGACAGAGCCGCATATCAGAGCTTCAAACCATGCTTAAAGACATGCAAAACGAGCTTCATGGGATTGGGAAAAAGAAGATTGAGCTAATGTCTGAAAGCCAGCGTGAGGCTGAGAAAAAAGAGGCTGAAATAAGGGATCTGCGATATGAAGTGGAGGTTAAAGAGGGTGAGCTCGCGGAGCTGAGAACTCGTTTTGAAGAGTCACAAGCCGGGCTTAAAGACATGCAGAAGGCCAGTAAAAAGGATGCGGCGGCCAGGGAAAAAGAGGTGGCCCGCCTTGAGTCCGAGCTAAGGGATAGACAGCGAATGTTTGAGAAAAAAACCCTGGAGGCTGAGAGCCTGAGGAAGAAGCTAGGTCAGCGTGAGAATGAACTGGAGGCGCTTGTAAAAGAGAAGAAGGCAGTGGAAACTGCTGGAAAAGAGGCTAAGAAAAGGCTTGAATCTGAGGCATTGGATTTGAAGCTGGAAATCAAGTCTAGAGAATCAGAGATTAAGGCGTTAAAAGAGAAACTTGAGAGCTGGCACGCAACTATACGCGTGGAGCTGGACTCAGCAATCGAATATATCACAAATCAGTCAGAGGAGATAAACCGTCTCAAAGCCGAGCTTGAAACAAGAGATGCCAGAGACCGAGACCTGGATTTCCGGCTCAACAGATCCCGCTACTCCTGATAACTAAAAAAACAGGGGGTTGAAAAAATTGCGAGGTGGTGAATGAGGGCAGGGGAGAGGAGGGAGGTGATGTGATAAATAGGCTCCTGCCCTCAGTAATCAATATTTATGCCTGCAATCAATATATTCTTTCTTTCAAGTTTATTTGAAACAACTTTTTTGCCTGCTGGCGGTCATAAAGTTATAGCAGTGAGAGAAAATGATCGGAAGCAACTCCAAAATCAACCTGTGGGGATGCACCATCTGCTACCACAGGCAAAGAAAAGAGGGCGAATACTTCTGCTCCCTTGCTCAACGAACGATCAACACGCTCAAATTCTGTCCTCTCGGCGTTGAAACAAACTTTGTAGACAGCATGGTTTAAGGCTCAATTTTTGTTGCTGCTCCAAAGGGGGGTTGATTGTCACAGAAGTCTGTGGGTGAAAAATAATTAATCTCTGCTAGATTTAAATATTTGCTCGGCTTTAGGGGGGACAATGCCAGGGATATCTTAAAAAAAGCTCCTGCACGACTCTTTCTGGGTTTCTCCGGATTTCTGCCGCTTTAGATGTGGGTTCCAAACTAGATTCAGGAAGGGTTGAAGCACCCGGGGCGGGGAACTGAGAGGGAAACTAGGTGAAAAGCAAAGTTTATATGGTCGCATTACGGACTAGTGATAATAACATGGAATAAAAATAGTCAGATTTGAGAAGTATATTATCAAATAAGTGAATGTATTAAAAAGATATTTGAGAGAGATCATGCCGCTTGGAGATGTTCTAGTCATCAAACCAGAATTAAGAAGAGTAGCAAACGAGATATCAGATATATTACTCAAGGAGTTTCCAAGAGATGATAAGCTCACCATAGCGATAGGAGGGGAGTCAGGCACTGGGAAATCTGAAATCGCCCACGTGATAGCCATGAACATGTTCAAATACCCCTATAATCTCAAGTCTTTTATACTCCATTTCGACGACTTCTTCAATCTCCCAAGAACAGAGAGGAATGTTCACAGGCGAAAGACTAATTTCAATCATGTGGGACTCAAAGAAATTGAACTTGACGATCTCAAACATATCATGATTAATTTCAAAAAAGATGCAGGTCTCACATTGGTACCGATTTACGATATAGTAAGCAACACGAAGCACCAGCTTATTGTTAACTTTGATGAGATACCTATCCTTATAGTTGACGGACTCTATGCAAACTACCTTAAAGCAGACTACAATATTTTCATCGACCGAACCTACCGGGACACAAAAAAGTTCCAAGCAGAGCGGGGAAAGGAGGTTATGGATGAATTCCGTCAGAGGGTTCTTGAGGCAGAGCACAACGCGATAAAAGCACTCCGGAAAAATGCAAACTATATTATTACAATAGACTACACATTAGAGAAGGTTAATGGTCGATCTTGATAGATTAAAAGAAGGTGTGAGGGGCAAGAAGCTAATAGTCTTCGGACCTCCGGGAAGCGGGAAGGGAAACAGATCAAACGATCTTAAGGCTCTTGGACTTGTCGCTATTTCAGCCGGTATTGTTCTGAGGAATCGGCTGCGAGACGAGCCGAATTCAGATCTTTCAAAAAAAGTAGCTTACCATATGAAAAAGGGAGAACTGGTTCCAAGCGACATAATTGTTCCCATCATCCTGGGTTCTTTAGAGCAGAGGGATGTGCTCGAAAGGGGTTTTGTGTTGGATGGTTTTCCAAGAACTCGGGATCAGGGAAAAGTGCTTTTTTCACGGATAGATTCGGATCTGGTGCTTTTTCTTGATGTTCCAAGAAGCTTTCTTACTTACGGTGTTATTGAGGGAAATAGGCGGGTTTGTCCGACATGTCAGAAAGGCTACAGCGACTTCGACCCTCCAAAGGAAGAAGGGCTCTGCGACATCTGCAGAAGCAGGCTTGTTAAGCGCTTGGACGATGACGCATCCATAATAGAGAAACGGCTTAAAGATTACGATAAACAGGTGAAAGAACTTTTACCTTTATTGGAGTCCACGGGCAAGTTTCAAAAACTTTCGATTACTGTTGATAAAGATGAAGAGATTGATGAAAGACTCCTGAAAAAAATAAAAGGAGAGGTCTATTGGGTTGAAACAGATGACGGAGGCAAAGCCAGAATGCTCAATCTGGAAGGCATGAGAATGAGGCTTTATAACCTGATCTGGGAGATATTTGTAGGGTCATGAAGCTTGTTAACCGTGTTTTTGAAAAGACCAAGATAGGACACCTCCTCAGGATTATTCAGGGGCGGTACTACAACTGGAAGCATCCTGAATACGATCTCTTTAAAGCGCTAGCACTTAAATCCGGTCTTCCTGGTAGCGATGTCTTCAAATTCACCTCAAATGGACAGGAGGTAACCCTTTTTCCCATGGGTCAACATCTTGATCAACACGGGGGTGAAGAGATTATTGACTTGAAATCTTTAAAATGGGACTTTGAAAAGCAAGACGGAAAAATAGCTTGGATCAAGAATTCTAGACTTTATGATAAAAAGTATTTCACCGAATTCGTAAAAGAAGGCCCGATCAGACTTCACTATCTGCCTGCTGCTGGCCGACTCGCTATTGGCGGGGGGCGTAACAGAATGCTGGTCATGATGAGATTGGGATACATGAATGCATTGCAGCTCAAAGAGGCTGAATGGGATGAGGCGAATAAAAAATATGTGAACGGTGATATTATTATCAATTATCCTGACATACCTGTTTGGGATGATATCCCTCCGAGCACATTAAAACAGGGCTGGGTTGACAAGACTCAAAGATGGGAAGACGCCTGGAAACAGGGCCTTAAACTCACAATGGGTGAGGTCTATAAAGCCATATTTAAATGAAGCAAAACTCAATACATAATCGTAGAATAATGGTTTGATCAAGCCTGAAAGGATTACTAGTAAACGGAGAGCGAATGGAATAATAAAAGCTGCTCTCACAAAACCCGGTTGTGTCTGATCAACACCTTTCGAAATCATGAATCCACTTATTCAAAAACACTCCAACCTATATCTCATATTTATGGTTAACTCTTTTTTCTGTGCTGGTTATGTGGGATATTATCCTTACAAAGAAGATATAACAAAAGAGACAGGAAAACGGCCCGGAATTATTGATTCAGTTAAAAAAAGTAATCCCCCTTTTTATCAATCAACTACCTCGTGAAATTGAAACTTTGAATAATGGGGGTGGTTTGGATGGGCTCATAATAGTAACTTTCAAGGTCTCAATGGAATTTTGAAATTAGATCCTTTTTTCCATCAAACTAAAGTAACGTTAAAGGATGTTTATTCAGAAAATAGGGGCTTAAAGGAAAAAATTGAAAACCCCAATAAAATGATTCCTGAATTAACAGAAAAATTATTGAAATTAGGTGAGAAAATCTTGACTCAAGATTTTATAAATGTGTGTGAAAGAAAGGCGCTGGCCTTCAATGAAAACACGCACGCTAATCTAGACAACTCTCATCTACAAGTGGTTATTATCGTTATCAATGGTGAATGTATTTTAGACGGATATCATAGGTCTCCAGAGCGGGTATTCTGGAATGAGAATGGGGAAGAATTTCTTAACGTGAGAGAAAACAGAGGAATAAAAGATCAAATTGAAGAAATATCCACGTTTTCTAGTGGAATTAAAGAAAGGGCAATGGGAATAAAGGAACTGCTTGAGCAATTGAAAGATAGATATAGGAAAGAGTATAATACCTGCTAGATTAAATATTGACTCATGATGTTTTATTAGGGGGGTGATTTTTGATGGAGGTTTCAGAGGTTCTCAACATGTTGGAGGGGCTTTCCAATCCGGAAGCGATTGAGGGTATGGCGCGCTTTGGGATCAGCCCGAATCAGACCTTTGGAATCCGGATTCCGATTCTGCGAAAGATGGCTCGTGAGATTGGACGAGACCACGAGCTGGCCCAGGCGCTTTGGAGTCATGACATCCGTGAGACTCGGATACTTGCATCCATGATAGATGAGCCCACCCAGGTTACACTGGATCAGATGGACAGTTGGACGCAGAGCTTTGACTACTGGGAGATATGCGATCAATGTTGTATGAACCTCTTTGAAAAGACCGAGTTTGCGTATCAAAAGGCTGTTGAATGGAGCCGGGACGCGCGTGAGTTTGTGAAAAGGGCGGGGTTTGTTATGATGGCGCGCATGGCGGTGTGTGATAAAAAGGCGGACGACGCCGTGTTTGAAGCTTTTTTGCCTCTCATAAAACAAGGTGCTGTGGATGAGCGAAAGATGGTGAAAAAGGCTGTGTCTTGGGCGCTGCGCCAGATCGGCAAGCGAAACCTCGGGTTGAACCGGCTGGCAATCGAAGCTGCAGAGGAGACACGGAAGATGGATTCAAAAGCCGCCAAATGGGTTGCATCAGACGCCCTACGAGAACTAACAAGCGAGGCTGTGCAGGAGAGGCTGAAGCGCAAGAAATGATTATCTCTTCTCGCCAAAGTAGCTGGCCATCACCTTTTTTTGCCCGCTTCTCAGTATTTCGCTGAGTGTTGAGATTGAGATTCCGAAGAGTTTGGCAAGCTCTCTAATAGATGTTCGCTTGGGGTAGTCGAAGTATCCTTTTTCCAAGGCTATTTTCAGGATGTCCTCCTGCCTTTTTGTGAGTTCTTCTTTTGAGCTTATGTCCCTGATGCTTTGGAGGGTTGCGTCCATTCCGTTGTCTTTCATGCGCGCAATCAGTGCCTTGATCTGGTCGTTTTTGCTTGCAAGAACAGTCCAGTGGAGATTATCGTTTTTGGCTGTGGCTGAGACGAGGAAACAGCCTGAGCTTGCCATTGTGCTGCAGATAGCGCATTTCGTTGTGGAGACTGTTGCAAGCATCTTGTCCTTTCCTGTCTGCGCCATGTGGACCTCGGAAAATCCGTGGCTTGCCTTGAAGTCTTTCATGACGCCTGGGATTTTCTCTTCTTTTGCCCTGATCTCAAGCAGACTTTTAGCACCGGTCTCTGAGAATGGCACGCAGCCAAGTATCTTCACCATTGCATCGTGGCGCTTTGAGATGTCACCAACGAAATCAGGGACTCTGACGGAAATAACTGCTTCAAGCATATATCATGTGGTGGCGTTAACATTAAAAAGATTTACGAACATGTTCGGGATAAAATATCTAATTATAACATAAAATCAGAGCAACCATAGCGATACTCAGTTTAATGGATAATATTAATAACTTCCAATATACTTTTATCTCTATCTAAAATTATCTAATGAGTCTATGAAAAAAGTGGGTATTCAAATATTGGGTTTTTTTTCAGGGTTAAATGGAAGATGGATCATTCTATTTTTAGCTGTTTACTCCCTTGGCATTCGCCTGGTTTTTATCAACCCCGGCTTTTTCCACCATGACTCGATAATGTTAATTTATGCCTTAGAAGAATCTATCAGGAGTGGGATGATTCAACCTTTTAGTGGCGGGAGATATATCTATACCGCCTTTAATATACCTTTTTTCTGTTTTTCAAGTACCTTGGCGCGCCAATGGATCTAGCCTTTAACACGTTAACAGCCTTTACTGCTGCAGCCTCTGTCGTGGTTTTGTATAAGCTTATTTTAAAGATCTTTGAAAACCGGTTTCTCGCCTTTTCAACAGCCCTGTTATTTTCTACTATGCCAGTATATCTCTCTATTACAACCCATTCCATGATCCACGCTTTTTCTGTTTTAACCTCCTTACTCTCCTTTTATTTTTTAATACTCGCAGTTTCAGACGAAAACTTGGCCTTTTACCTCTACTCCGCAATCTTCTTCATTATCTCGGTTTCATCGAGATTTCCAAATATTCTTTTACTGTTGCCATTATCAATAATCTTTTTCCAGCCTCTCATTGATTCACACTTTAAACCTGGATTTATCAATAAAAACAGATTTACTCAAGAGATGATATTATTCTGGGCTCCAATCATATCGTTCCTGATTTTCACCCTTGTTTTTCAACAAGACATGATAATAGGTAAAGCGGGATATGATGTTTTTTTAGGATTCTTCTCGCCGGTGCTTTTTTTAGCGGTTAACACGATAATAAAAAACGTTGGCCTTTTGGGATGGTTTCTGCTACTTCTTGGAACTTCAAAGGTCCGTTATTACAATAAAAAACTGTATAGCATCTCACTAATCCTCTGGATGCTTTTATTGTTCTTTTTCTATGGGAATATTATCAGCTACTCCGATAGATTTTTATCCATAATACTTCCGATAATCGCATTTTTTATCAGTGTTTCCATTGATAGGATTAGGCATTATAATAGATTTCTCTCAGTTTTAGTGCTCATTTTCATACTTTCTTCGATGTTTTATACGGTTCTTCCGATAATCTGGGATCGACATAATTATTCTGCTCAGAAGGAATATGCGCTCTGGCTGAAAGAACAGGTTCCGTCAGAAAGTGTTATTATTGTCATGGACGATGCGCCGTTCATTGAGTATTATGGGGGTTTAACAACTAAAGAACATCCGATAGGTGACATTGAAAAAACAGTTAAATGGGTGGGGGATGTAAGCCAACTGCTAAATAGCGGTCGTCCTGTTTATATTGTTGAATCTGGTTTTACATATGATCCTGAGGGTATTTTTTTAGATGCGCTACTCGATAATTTTAACCTTTCTCTCATTGGATCACATGTTAATGAGGATTACCATCGGGCATCGATAACCCGGCATAAATATGACTCTCGTTTAATTAAAATCGTTCAAAAAAAGGATTCCACAGCCTGGAACACTTAGTTAGTAAGGCTGAACATGTTCGGGATAACTATGATATACTATCATGTTCCAATATATGATTAGGTGAAAGATATATGTCTGAAAACGAATGCTTTAACTGTAAAAACAAGAGCACAGAGGCTGCGCTAATCCGCTGTGAGGTTGCCGGCGAGGAGAAATGGGTCTGCGTAAGGTGTCTGCCCATGTTGATCCACGGATAGAGGAACTATCGGAGGTGATAAGATGGTTACAGAAGCAGAAATTGTTGAAAAGCTCAAGACTATAATGGATCCTCACACTGGAAAGAGCATGTACGATATGGAGCTAATCTCAGACCTTGAAGTAGGTGAAGATGAGGTTACGCTCACTTTCGAGCCGTCAAGCCCTTATTGTCCTATAGGGATCCAGCTGGCTCAGGCCATCAAAAGCGGGGTGGAATCAATCGAAGGCGTTAAAAAGGCGAAGGTCACTGTTAAAGGGCATGTCAGCGCCGACGAGATAAATGAAGAGCTCTGCAGGACATAGAATTTAGATAAGAGTGGGGAACATGATATTATGGAGAAAACCAAGATTGGATCATCAGGCGTAACCTGCCCAGGCTCAGCAGGCATAAAAGACCCGACCATCGAGCTTGTGCCCTGCCCTAACTGCGGGACTGAAAATGAGATATTCACAGATGAAAACTCAGTTTTATGCGAGAGCTGTGGAAAGATCGTGCTGCGCTCACAGGATCCAAGCTGCATCGACTGGTGTAAATATGCCAAGGAATGTATCGGCGAAGAAAAGTATAAAGAGCTGAAAGGAGGCAAATAAAAAATGATGATTACAAAGGAGATGACCGTAAGCGAGGTGTTGAGGGAGAAGCCATCCTCGACTAAACTGCTTATGAGCTATGGGATATGCAACTGCTGCGGAGGCGATCTCACACTCGCCGAGTCTGCCGCATCCAAGGGTGTTGACATTGATATGCTTCTTGAGCGGATAAATAAAAAGTAAGGGGGTACATTAAGTTGAACGCTGCGGCTAAAGATGAAAATACAGTGATCTGGTTCTTCAAAGCAGGGCTCGCCTATCTCGTTGTGACACTTGTTTTAGGCGCGCTAATGATAACTGGTAAAGGCTACTCAATCTTCGGTCCGCAGGGAGCAAAGGCCGCGCACATTCATGCAGGGCTTCTAGGCTTTGTAACCAACATAATCATCGGTTCAATGTATCAGATCGTGCCCACCATGACAGGCACCCGGCTCTACGGCGGCCGGCTCGCATCTAAGCAGTTCTACCTCTTCAACCTCGGAGTGCTCGGACTCTTTTTAGCTCAGCTTACACTGACAGGCACTCTGCGAACAGGTTTTCAAACAATATTTGGCATAACAATTTTATTTGCATCCATTTTATTCGCATTCATCGTGTTCAAGACAATAGCAGAAAGCCGTTCAAAGATAAAGCCTGTATCACTTCTCTTTTTCAAGGCGGCAACCATCTTTCTCATCGCCGGCGAAACACTGGGCATTCTTACAGTCATATTCCCCAAGGTTTTCTCAAACATGCTCCTCGCAAAGACAGCGCACGCCCACCTGGGCATACTTGGATTTATCACGATGACGATTTTTGGCGCAGAATATCAGATGTTTCCCATGCTCACGCTTAAGAAACTGAAGAGCGAACAATGGGCTAAGATCAACTTCTGGACCTTCACAGTCGGCGTGGCCGGTTTCTTCCTGGGGCTCATGCTCACCAGTGGGCTGCTCATGGTTGTTTTCGCAGCTCTTCTGGTTGTCTCAACACTGCTTTTCCTCGTTAACATGTGGCAGACCATCCATGGTGTCAAATGGACAGGCCTTGATGTGAGCGTTAAATACCTGCTGGCAGGGCAGGGTTTCCTGTTTCTTACTGTCGGTGCCGGAATGTTGATGACACTTCCAGGCAGACTTTCCACTTACAGCTGGGTTTGGACCCACGCACACATCGGTTTGCTCGGCTTTGTATCACTCACAATAATCGGCGCCATGTACCACCTCGTGCCAATGCTTGTGTGGATGGAAAAATACGGGCCTAAGATGGGAAAGGAAAAGGTGCCTAATATCCAGGACCTTTTCAGCAAACGCCTCGCCCACATCATCCTCTACGCATCTCTTATCTCCATACTGGGCATGGCATCTGGAATGCTGCTTGGAAACCCCGTGGTTCTTCAGGCCTCAGGCATAACAATGGCAGCCACCGCAACAGTCTTCACTATTGATATGTTCCGGGTCATGAAGTGAACGAATCCCCTGGCAGGTGAGGTTTCTGGGGAGTTATGGTTCTAGACCTGTTTGGTCTGCTTTTACGCTTCTCTCTGCGGGTCCGCTTCATGCAAGAATTTATATGTCCTCGCTGTGTTAAATCCTTTCAGGGAGTAATGTGGTATGTTTGAGCGGATTTTAATTGCAATGGATAAAAGCGAACAATCCAAGAGAGCTGCGAAGAAAGGCGTTTGGCTTGCGAAGAAGAATAATGCCAGCGTTATAGGGGTGCACGTGCTTGATGTGGATGAGCTCGACATCATGGACGTCGGATCTGAAGCGGTTGCCCTACTTAAAAAAGAGCAGAGGGAAAGGGGTGAATTAGCCCTCCAGTATCTTGAAGACCTTGTAAAAAAAGAGGGGCTCAGATATGAGAAGATCATAACGGAAGGCTCCCCAGACAAAACCATCTTGGAGGTTGCAAGAAACCACAGTGTGGACCTCATCGTTCTGGGCACACATGGGCGAAAAGGAATTGCAAGTCTTCTCGACCCTGAACTTTCGGATGAGATTGTGAAAGAATCTCCTGACTGCCCGATAATGGTCGTGCCGTAAAGTCATATACCTGTTTTCACAGCATTTTCCTGGGGTCCAGCAGCTTGTCGAGCGCGTCAATGGAGAGGCTGGTTTTCTCCAATGCAACCTCTCTAAGACTTCTACTACTTGCATGTGCTTCCTTGGCTATCTCAGCAGCTTTGTCATAGCCTATTTTTGGCGCAAGAGCAGTTACAAGCATCAGGTTTTGATCGAGTATTTTTTTTATCCTGTCTGTGTTTGAAGCTATTCCGAGCAGGCATTTATCTGTGAATGAGTCAACTGAGTTTGCAAGTATTTCGATGGACTGAAGAATGTTGTAGGCCATGACCGGTTTCATTGTGTTAAGCTCAAAGTTTCCGCCTGCGCCTGCAAATGTTATGGTTGTGTCGTTTCCAAAGACCTGGGCGCAGGCCATGAGAACTGCTTCAGCTTGGGTGGGGTTTACCTTGCCCGGCATGATTGATGAGCCTGGCTCATTTGCAGGAATTGTGATCTCGCCTAGCCCTGCGGTTGGTCCGCTCGCCATCCACCGAATATCGTTTGCAATCTTTGTAAGGCTCACTGCAACTGTTTTTAAAACTCCGCTAAGTTCAACTATTGTGTCATGGGCAGCGATACCCTCGCCTTTATCCGGGTTCTCCCTAAACCTGATTCCAGTGATATGTGAGATGTTTTTGACGACGAGCGCTGAAAAACCATCTGGTG
This sequence comes from archaeon BMS3Abin16, assembly GCA_002923215.1. GTDB lineage: Archaea > Hydrothermarchaeota > Hydrothermarchaeia > Hydrothermarchaeales > SZUA-236 > SZUA-236. The sequence continues at coordinate 10,923 of BDTI01000131.1, forward strand.
TGTTGATTCCGGTTCCCACCGCGGTTCCGCCTATGGGAAGCTCCAGCAGCCTTTTACTTGCCTCTTTAAGTCTATCGATTCCCTTCCCGATCTGCGTGGCATAGGTTGAAAACTCCCCTCCAAGCGTAAGCGGAGTTGCATCCATAAGATGGGTTCTGCCAGTCTTAACTATGCCTTTGAACTCCGCGGCCTTATCCGCTAAAGCGCCGTTGAGTTTCTCCAGGGCTGGGAGAAGATCATGTTCAACCGCCTCTGCACATGCTACATGCATCGCTGTTGGGATGACATCATTTGATGACTGCGAGAGATTAACGCAATCATTGGGATGCACAGCCTTCGAGCCTTTCTCACCACCCAATATTTCGATCGCCCTGTTTGCAATCACCTCGTTTACATTCATGTTCGTGTGTGTGCCGGAGCCGGTCTGAAAAATGTCCACTGGAAAATGTGAATCCAATTTCCCTTCCATAACTTCAGAAGCAGCCTGAATAACTGCCTTTGCCTTTTCCTCAGACAATACTCCAAGCTCAAGATTCGCCTCTGCACATGCAAGTTTCACAACACCAAGGGCCCGGATAAATCTGCGCTGAAACACAAGGCCGCTGATCCTGAAATTATCAACTGAGCGCTGAGTCGTGGCACCCCAATAAGCGTCATTTGGAACCTCGACCTCGCCAAGCGAATCCCTCTCAATCCGATGTTTCATCTCATTTTTCACAATTCAAATAATCATTTGCCATGGTTTTTAAATCCTCCCCCCTATCCCAAATCACGCCTGTTTTATGTGAAATCGTCAAGCCGCCGTTGAAAAAGCCTCTGCCGAAGCATCCAGCTATTCGCAACCCATGTGGACAGAGGGATGTCAAGCCGGGTCTGAACATAACCGAGCGCCTCACTCATCGTGTTGAATCTTCGCGGCGCCTTTCGCACAGCCTCACGTACGTTTTCCCGCACATTCCAAACGCCCACAGGCATGATATAACCTGGATGGGCTTCACGCAGAATCACAATACTCGCCTGCCGTTTTTCACGTTCAAGATGTTCAGAGGTTGCAAGCCGAGCCGCATAATAGCAGCCGCCGATCTCAGCGTATTTGCTCCTGCCGCCATAGCCCTCAGAGGATGAAAATATCGCGACTTCTTCGCCGTCAGGATTCCACGTAGTATTCGGATACCATGCCTCAACGAGTTCGTAGCTCCAGGCCGCGGGAATCATGAGAACTATGAATCGGTTGTCCAGGCTCCAGGACTCATAGACGCGGTACTCGTTGATCCACGGATAGTCCTTTACCCGCTCCACCATGTGTTTTGAGATCGTGTCGTCAACGGCTGTTATGCTCCACCGTGTGGGCACGAATTTACGGTTGTCACCTAGGCCGAAGGAGCCCACGGAAAAAGCCCTTTGAATCCTTGTGACGCTCACATCGTTTTGGTAGAGTGTGAGCACCGCGTCCTTTGCAAAAAGGTCTGTGTCAGAGTAGGCCTTGTCGATTCGCCTGTCGATTTTAAGCCCATCTACGGAAAGCGATTTTAGCGGTGCCGACGGTCCATGGGGCTGCACAGCATCGCTGAGAACAAGCCCGCCACGAGGTTTTTTAAACAGGGTTGCATCCACCTCGGCAGGGTTTTTCGCCATCGCTATCTCCCGAACAATGTCCACAAGCCTTCCTCCGTTCTCCACCTGATCAACGCGGACGCTGTATTTGCCCCTGACGAGCTGGCTTCTCATGGCCACGATCTCATTCATGCTTTTGCCAACCCATTTTTCAGGTGTGTCAAGTATGCTTGTGTCTCCGTGTACCGGTGGGATCAAGGGGCCTATGGAAACTTTGGGATAGCCGACCCTGCCGACAAACACTGAGGGTGGGCTGCTACCCTCAAGATTCAGTGTGTCGATGAGCGGAGCGACTCGCATGTTTTGATGATAGCGTAGGACTACGGGGCAGCTTGTTTTTCCGCAGAGCATCTTTGTTCCTCTGCAGAGCACGCAGAGCCCGCTTTTGGTGTGCACGCTGAAGGGACGGCCGGGCTTTACCCTCTTTTGAAGATTGAATATGTCATCGTACATAGAGCTGTTTTCACTCTCGCATTCAAGATATAAAACAGCATTGGAGGGTAAAACTTCTGCCGAAGTTACAGGACTTGATTTAGGGCTTGAAAATAAGAAGTGGGGGGATCTGATAAGGCTTGCAGTGAACCTTTAGAATGGAGAAAACACCTATTAAAAGGTTGTCGAGAGTAGGAGTTTAAACTCCTCCCTAATCATCCCTTAAACTATAATATGACAAAATAACAATATTTATCAGTAGAATAAACTGAAATAATCTCAGTAATTGTAACTCATTTCTATAATGGATTAGATCTCCTCGCCTATCAGTCATCTCATAAAATCGGTCTTTTTCAGAAAGAAGCATCACTGTTTTATTATGGAGTTCATCAATGACATCTTCGCCGTTTTTAGCTTTCAAATATAGATTATCCAACTCCTTTTCCTTTGGGTCAATACTGTGGTAGTAAAGAAATTCTCCTGAAGTAAGAAGTTCATTAATCTCTTTGTCACCTCCATTGGCTAATTTACCTATATTTATGGATCCATATTGGAAAAATAGTATACCGATTAGATTTAAGATTAATAATAATTTTATTGTTCTTCCCATATCATTCTAGCCTCCCATTATCGAGAAAAATGGCTACTTCTCCTACATAAAACTTACCAACCGGTTTTTTAACAACCACACTTAGCAGTGCCTCTAACTAAACATAACCCTTTCTGGCCCATAAGGTTAATAACCTAATTCGGTGGTTTTGTAGGTTGTATGGAGTATAAAGGATTCACACTAGATCGGTTTCAGGAAGAGGCCGCGGCCGGGATTGAAAACAATTATTCAGTGGTTGTCTCAGCTCCGACTGGAAGCGGGAAAACACTTGTGGCAGACTATATTATTGATAAACATCTGCACGACGGCAGCAAGATCATCTACACCGCACCGATAAAAGCGCTTTCAAACCAGAAATACAAGGACTTCAAAGCCGAGTACGGAGCTGAGAATGTGGGTCTTCTTACCGGTGATTTTGTGGAAAACCCTGGCGCCCCGCTACTCATTATGACAACCGAGATATACCGCAACATGGTCTTAACAGAGGACCCAGGGCTCGATGTTGTCTCCTACGTTATCTTTGACGAGATACACTTCATAAACGATGTTGAACGGGGCTATGTGTGGGAGGAGTCCATCATCTTTTCAAAGCCCAATGCCCGATTCCTATGCTTGTCTGCGACTATTCCAAACGCTGAGGAGTTCGCTGACTGGATACGGATTATAAAACGCCACGAAGTCCTGGTTGTGCGCCATTCTACTCGAAGCGTGCCGCTGCATAAACTGTTCTATGACTATGAGCTTGGTATAACCACGCTTAAAGACATTAAAGAGGAAATCGAGGTCGCGAATACAGGCTACATCCCTGGGCAGCGCGGGCGCAAAAAACCCAGGATTCAGAAGCCCAGTCACATCGAGCTAATAAAGGAGATAGGAGCGGATCGGTTGCCCTGTTTCTTCTTTGTCTTCTCCAGAGACCGCTGTGAGCGAAACGCGGTGGCTCTTTCGAAGACAGGGCTCTTTGAGGTTAATCCGAAGATTTCCACTCTTGTGAGAGACAGGCTTGCAAACGCGCCTGAGCAGATCCGCAGTTTGAAGACGACACAGCACCTTCGTCAGGCATTGTCACACGGGGTTGCCTTCCACCACGCAGGCATGCTTCCAATGCTTAAAAACCTGGTTGAAGAGCTCTTCGAAGCGAACATGATAAAGGTACTCTACACCACTGAGACCTTTGCCGTGGGAATTAATATGCCTGCGAAAACTGTGTGCTTTGAATCGCTGCGCAAATACGATGGCTCAGGATTCAGATACCTTAATTCAAAGGAATACTTCCAGATCGCGGGCCGGGCCGGGCGCCGCGGAATCGACAGCGTGGGATATGCCATTGCAATGATTGACCGCCGGGATTTCATGTACAAAGCCTTAACCCGGATGACTGGTAGCGACACTCTGCCCATTAAATCACAGTTCCGCTTGTCAGTGAACACAGTGCTCAATCTCATTGGCCGCCACAACCCGGATGAAATCGACCTCATCCTCACAATGAGCCTCTACTCCTATCAGAAAAAAATGCCTCTAAAAGAGGGTTCTGAGATCAGGCGTGTCTATAAAAACCTTGTTAAACAACTCAAAACCGCAGGCTACGTCGCTGGTGAGGAACTTACGGCGAAGGGCGTGTTCGCATCTCAGATATACTCTGACGAGATACTCACTGGAGAACTATTCGCAACAGACTTTCACAAAGGACTCAGCGAGTATCAGATAATGCTTCTCATCGGCGGGCTTTGCTATGAACACAAGAGTCGAACAGAATTTTACAAGACCTTTTTCAACCATGAGGTTAAAACTCTCCTGAACCGGATTTCTTCTGAGCCTGGTGTGAAGCGCTATCGCAGGCTGAAACACATTAAAATTCTCACAGCACTCTTAACTCCCTGTTACAACGGCGCGAGCTTCTTTGAAATCCTGAAAAACACGAGCATGCTTGAAGGTGATGTAATCCGCTTTTACAGGCAGATGCTTGATAGAATCGGGCAGATCAGAAAGGCAACGTCTGACAATGATTTAATCTCGCGGCTTGACTTTGTGCAGGAAAAGATTCAAAACACCATTGCAGACCTAGACGCAATCTAAATAAACGCCTGCGGCCGGTAATCACGGCCTATATCAATATCTGGGCTGGCGTCGTTCCTTCTTCTTCTGACGGCAGGGCTTGCATCTCTTAGGCTCGGAAAATCCTTTTTCCATGTAGAATTCTTGTTCGCCGGCTGTGAAAACAAACTCGCCGTTGCAGTCGTCGCAAAGAAGCTTTCTGTCAACAAATTCTGATTCGCTCATAAAAATCTAATTTGAATTATTGCAGCTTGAGATATAAATCCTTTTGCCCATTGAGTCGCCTGCCCGCTCGCAACTAATTTAACCTTTGAATGCACAGAGCAATAGAATGGACTACGAGTTTTTGGATATCACATCAGACGTGATGTTTCGAGCCTACGGTGCAAATGAGGCTGAGCTATTCATAAACGCGGGGCGGGCGATGTTTAGCGTTATCTGTGAAATAGAGTCTGTGAAGCCTGAAAAGACCGTTGAAATCACAGTTTCAGCCGAGGGAGTTGAAGAGCTGCTTTTTGAGTGGCTCAGCCGTCTTCTCACCGAGTCAGAAATAGAGGAAATCTTCTTCTCAGAATTCCTGGTCGATGAAATCAGGGAAAAAGACGGACAGCACACGCTGAAAGGCCGGGCACTGGGCGAGGACGCATCTGTTGAAAAAGGCGGGACCCTTGTAAAAGGCGTGACATACTACTCCTTTAAGATTGAAGAAAAAGAAGACATGCTTGTTGCAACGGTGACACTTGACATATGAGGTGGATGAGATGAAGGAAAAGCTGAAAAAGATTGGCAAAAACAGGTGGGAGCTGCCCATGGGGTCGAGGAAAACCGAGCCCAAGATGCGCGTTCCCGCAAGGCTTATTGGGACAAAAAAGATCGTGGACTGGGCTGAGGATACAGCAATCGAGCAGCTCACCAACGTCACGACCTTGCCAGGCATCGTGAGATACGCGGTGGGCATGCCAGACATCCACTGGGGATACGGCCTGCCCATGGGAGCAGTCTCAGCTTTTGACGAAGAAGAAGGCATAATATCCGCCGGGATGACCGGATTTGACATCAACTGCGGAATCAGGCTTATCAAGACAAACCTCCCCTACACTGAGGCAGCGCCGAAGATGAGAGAACTGATAAACGGGCTTTTTCGAAACGTGCCATCAGGAGTGGGGTCGAAAAGCAAGCTTCGCCTCACACCCGGTCAGCTGGAGGATGTGATGACACGGGGCGCGGGGTGGGCGGTTGAATCAGGATTCGGCGGGAAAGATGACCTTGAACACCTTGAAGAAGGTGGCGCCATGGCCGGAGCTGATCCCAGTAAGGTTTCAAATGATGCGAAGCGGCGGGGGATGCCCCAGGCTGGAACACTTGGCGGCGGCAACCACTTCCTCGAAGTTCAGAGAATCGACTCGCTATTTGATCAAAAAACTGCTGATGCATACGGCCTCAGAGAAGGTGAGATTGCGGTGATGCTGCACTGCGGGTCACGTGGCTTTGGACATCAAATCGCAACTGATTATCTTCGCATACTGGACAAGGCTGTGAAGAAATACGGTATCAACCTGCCAGACCGCCAGCTAGTGTGTGCGCCGGCCACATCCACAGAGGGGCAGGATTATTTTGCGGCTATGAAGGCAGGTGTGAACTATGCTTTTGCAAACAGGCAGGTCATGACACATAAAATTCGAGAAACCTTTGAATCTGTCTTTAAAAAGAGCTGGCAGGACATGGGAATGGAGATACTCTATGACGTGTGCCACAACATCTGCAAATATGAAGAGCACACTGTGGATGGGGAAGCACGTAATCTCTATGTCCATCGGAAGGGTGCGACACGGGCCTTCCCACCAGGACACCGAGATGTTCCAAAAGCCTATCGAGCTGTGGGGCAGCCAGTCCTAATTGCAGGTTCCATGGGCACAGCATCCTATGTTCTCGCTGGTACTGAGCAGGCTATGATTGAAACCTTTGGTTCAACCTGTCATGGCGCTGGGCGGTGCATGAGCCGTAAGAAGGCGATCAAAAGCTACAGGGGCGATGAGATTAAGCAGGCTCTTGAACGTGAGGGCAAGTTTGTAATTGCCACAAGTCCGAAGGTGATCGCCGAGGAGGCGCCAGGCGCCTACAAGGATGTGGATGAGGTCATCGAATCTGTGCATGGTGCAGGCATCAGCCTGAAAGTTGCGAGAATGGTTCCGCTAGCAGTTGCGAAAGGATAACTCCAATCCCTAATCTGTTCAACCTTTTACAACCTGCAGGAGTTTAATCTTCTAACAAATCAATTATAAAATCAACATTAGTTTCTGGATTTAGTTCTTTAAGTTCTTCAAACAGCGGTTTTAAATCAATTTTTTCTTGTTCTTTTTTGTAGATTTCTAGGATTTTTTTCCAAATTTCTTCCATATCCCCTTTAAATTCAGAAAAATTATTTCCTATAACTTCACCTTTATATCTAACTTCTTCCTTTCCCCAAGCGTGGGCGAACCCATTTCTTACTTGTTTTACGTGCATCAATTTTCCATTCACAGACTTATCAATTATTCCCCACTTATTTAGCAGCCTTATCCTTGAAAAAAGGTCAACATTTTCTAAAATATCATCTAAATTTTTTCCTTTATCTGAGTTAGCTCCAAGTATCTTAAGTTGAATAAGTTCATTTACGATAAATTCAAGTTTAGAAAATAATTCTAATATTTCGCCACGTTCTAAACGAAGGGATCTTATTTCGTAAAATTCTTCAGCCGTCCATGAAGAAGTTATTATCCCATAATAAATCCTAATATAAGATTTATCAGTTATTAAAAACAATCTATGGTTCTCTGGAAAATTTTCAATACCGTTAAGTAATTTTATTACTTCTTCCATTTCAACTTTCATAGTTTAAGAATAAATTCATTATTTAATACATTTATCCTGCGCACTCCACTTTTGGGTCTTCCCCATCTTTTGGAACTTGAAGTTATTAACTCCTAACGAGCCCGAATACCTGGGCTTTATTAATAAATCTTTATAAATAACTACTTTGAAGAGGAGTGGTTATGCAGAGCATTCTTTATGTGTGGCTCCCGAACGAGAAGATCTATCCCGGCGGACCCGTTTATCTCGCTGACTATGTTCATAAAAAAGCGCCTGAAGTTGAGCAGCATATCATTGACCTCTCCCGCATCGAGGGCAAAAAGGATCGGATGCAGTATCTTCATCGTAAGATTGACGAGTTGAACCCTGATGTAGTGGCCTTTAGTTGGCGTAACATCCAGATTTTCTCGCCTAATCAGGGGGATCGCGCGCTGGAAATGTCATTTAAATTCTATTATGATCCGAATCCGCTTGAAAAGATTAAAGCAGGAATCTTCGGGGTTAAATCTGTTCTCAAATACAGCACGCGCACAAAAGAACTCATCGGATATATCAACTCGGTGAGTGATCGCAAAGTTGTTGTAGGCGGCTCGGCATTCGCGCTATTTGCAGACCGGCTGATCAAACGATTGAATGAAGGCGTCCTAGGTGTTGTGGGCGAGGGTGAGGAGGTTATGCTGAAAATCGCCCTTGGAAAATGGGGCGCCGACCTCCTCGACGAGCGAGTCGTGTTCAGACGGGGCGATGAACTCTACACTGGTGTGCAGGGCGAGTTCGTGGACATCGCATCCATCGGGAGCGTGGACTTCGAATATATTGAAACTGTTTTCCCAGTGCTCAAGGAATATTTGGATGGTTACATCGGCGTTAAAACCAAACGCGGCTGTCCTTTTAGCTGCATGTTTTGCAGCTATCCATTCATCGAAGGCCGCATGCTCAGGTTTCGAAAGCCTGAAACGGTGGTCGATGAAATCGCAGCGCTGCAGGACAACTATGGCGTGGACAAGATCTGGTTCACAGACAGCCAGTTCATCTCGGCACCCAAGACGGTTCCACACTGCAACGCTGTTCTTGAAGGCATAATTAAACGGGGCATTGACATTGAGTGGGGTGGATATGTTCGCGTGGACAAGATTGATGAGCGTCTGGCCCGAAACCTCGTGGACAGCGGAATTATGCATTTTGAGCTTAGTATTACAAGCGGCAGCCAAAGGCTCGTAGATGAGATGAAAATGGGCTACAAGCTTGAGAAGGTGATTGAGGCCTGCAAGCTTATCAAGAAGATGGGCTACGACGGCCAGGAGGTCATTTTAAACTACAGCTTCAACGTGCCCCATGAAACCACTGAGACCTTGCGTGAATCGGTGGACACCTATAATCGTGTGAAAGATATTTTCGGCGACGGCAATGTGCTGCCATATATCTTTTTCCTGGGTATTCAGCCCCACACGGGTCTTGAAAAATACGCAATCGAAACCGGTCATATCAGGCCTGGCTACGATCCTCTTGCCATAAATCCGCGGACTGCGAAGAAGATGATCTACAACCCGCCGCCCTTCAACAAGTTCCTCGCCCGAATCTACCTCGACGTCTTGAACGAGGCCAAGACACAGGAAGAACGCAACAGGTCAGGGATACGATTCCTGGAAGAAATGGAGAAACGGCTTGAGAAAGATACTTTAACATAGAGATTATTAAAGGGAGTATTATTAAATACTTCTTTGTCGATTTAAAATGTTGTTAATAAAGGAAGGCAGGGGTGAATTTTTTTGATGCCAAAAAGAACACAACGAAAACTAACAAAAAAAGATATTGGGGATAATCTTGAAAGGTTAGTTGAGGAACTGTTCAGAAAAAAAGGTTATAAAACAGAAAAAAATGTCTATTTAGAAGGTAAATCCAGAACTAAACATGAAATAGATGTGCTCGCAGTTATTAAAGGCCCATTACACGAGGATAAAATTCTCATAGAATGTAAGGCCCATAATCAACCTATTGGGAAAGACGCTGTGATGAAATTAAAACATATCGTCGAGGATGTGGGGGCGAATGTTGGAATTGTAATAAGCGTGTCGGGCTTTACTTCTGGGGCGATACAATTCGCTAATGAGGTAAATATAGACTTGATGGATGGACATGAGCTCGAAAAAGAACTCAAATCCTCGGACATTAAAAGTGACGAGCGTGTCCAGGAAGAATCATTTTCAGAGCACCTAATAAACGAATATCCAAAAATAACATTAGTTCCTGAGTTTATTACTGGTATGAATCCTTTTGAAAATGTATATTTGGGATTATATGGCTATGAAATCAGAAACTTACTAAATGAGACGATTGAAGACGCCAGACTACATGTGACATTAATGGACGATAAAAAAAACAAATTAAGGAATGGAAGGTTTTTTTTAAGTTTTTATAAGTTTATACATGAAGATGAAAAACAAAATGAATATGAAGTTAAAGTAGTGGTAAAATCTTTTCAAAAAATTGGTACAATATATCCTGACCATAAATTTAATCAAAGTTTACCTGTTTACCCATCGATTATTGATTTCAGTATGACGGGTTATCACCCACCGGGATTTATTTTCGACTTACCGGTCTCTGTTTTCAACTCTTATCTTCATAAACTTCATCTAAAAATTGTACTTAAAAGTGGAAGAAGAACTATAGAAGAAAGATTTATTAAACCAAAAATAAACAGTAAAAAAGTACTTGAGGCCCGGGAAAACGCAATTACAAAACTTCAAGAAGTTAACGAAAAATCTTCTAGATGTTTTATCGCCACAGCAGTTTATGGAACACCTCATGCAGCAGAGCTAATTGTACTAAGGAATTTCAGGGATGAAGTACTATTGACAAATTCTATTGGTCAACGTTTTACGCGAGCTTATTATAAAACATCCCCTCCTATCGCAAAAATAATTTCAAAAAGTATCTTATTAAGAAAGATTGTTGGACACTTTTTTGTTTTTCCTGCTACGAAGATAATAAAACATTTCAGGACTAACTATTGAACCTTTTTACCTGAAGTAATAATTTTATTAAACAATTATACTTGCGACGCTTGCGATTTTGTTCCAGCGCTCTGCTGCTTCACGGGCCACTGGTCCACGGATTTCGCTGTCCTTGGGTTCGCCGAATTCATTGGTAAGCACACATGCGTTGTCCTCGAATTTAACTCTGAGACCGTCTGGACGTCTGTATTCTTTTTTCTGCCTGATTATGATTGCGTTTACCTTTTGCTTTCGTGTTTCAGGATTGCCTTTTTTCATTCCCTCCACAGGGTTTAATCTCGTCTGTAGATCTTTTGTCTTAATACTGATTTGGAGTGATCTTATCCTGAAGAAGAAGGTATATTTAAATAGGCTAACAAAAACGAATTACGGTTGAAAGATTTGGATGCGATAATGGAGTCTAATCCTAAGTGTGATGTGTGCGGGAGTTCTTTGGTCCCAAATAATATTGGAAGAATAGTCAAAAAAGCTTCCGAAGAAGAATACGTAAAGATTTGCAAGACGTGCAAAAAACCGAGGGGGAGAACTCGGATAAAGAGAGGTAGGGGAAGACCGCCCTCGGAAGCGGTATTCAGTGTTTAATCTTTCTTAACCTCCGTGGCGTGATCTTATCCTGAGAAGAGTTTAAATTGATTAATAAACAGATTAGTTCGGAATGAAAATAAAGTGTCCTGTTTGTAATAAAAGATTTGTAAGAAAAGCACTTGAACAGCACATAGCGGAGGCTCACGATAAAATTGAAAATCGTTTTAAATGTT
>BDTI01000132.1 GCA_002923215.1 archaeon BMS3Abin16
CGCCGCCGCCATTGATCTTAATATCGCCGTCTTCCATTGCAAACCAGTTCACAACTTCACCTGTATGGGTGTCGCAATAATCAGAACCATCTTGTTCACAGTATCTAAAATCCATCCCACCGCTGACGACATTTCGCGCCCAGGGATACTGCGGGTCCTGCCCACCATCATCATCGTTTTGAGTAACCATAACACGTGGATTAGTGAAACTCGGGCTAAAACTAGCTGCCGTCCAGGTACTCCCAGCTATATCAGCGGATCCTGTCTGAAACGAAGTGATATTAACATTAGCCGTATCTATGGCAACATAGCCGACTGTTTCAGAGGGCTGGCCACCGCTGCATGAATTACCAGTGCCTTGATGAACGCAGCCGATCAAAGGAGCAGTGGTGGTTGTTTTGGTCGCTGCATCCTCAGCCCACACTACTGCGGCGATGTTTCCGTTTTGACTATATGTTTGAGGTGTAGTCCATATTACAGGCACATTTGAAAATGTCTTCCCATAGGTTAGAGTGGTGTCTGCACCTGCCGTTGTGACAGATAAAGTTCCTACATCGATCCAGCTATACAGATTCGCCTTATCAACATCAAATACAAAGTAATGGAGTGTTTCACTGGCAACAGTCGGATCACAGGTTGCAGCGCCGTTATCCTGGCATATTGTCACATTGAAATGTGTGCTGTTGACCATGCTAATAGTTGGAATAATGTATGAATCGTCATCTGCTGCCGCGCCGTTCTGGGTTACCGGTGTTGCAATGACCACCGGTGTAGAATCATATGTATTTTTAAACGGTACCAAGGTCCACTGGAAGTTAGCGATGTTTACAGTGCCAGTTTCTCCGATGACCCCGCTTTTTGCCACTGCCTGTTTTTCTCCAGCTTCCAGGTCGCCTGACGTTGTTACATCCCCTAATAAAGCTTCGATAAAATAAGTTATATTATCTCCTTCGGTGTCAGTCGATCCAGAAGCGTTCAGCACAACCGAAGAGTCCACTGTAACATTACAAGAGCCGCCATCACAGGTTATATTCGTAGGTGTAGTTGGCGCCTCATTTATCGTGTAACTTCCGGCACCGTCGAAGGCCCATCCGCCTCCGGATTCTGAGCCAGAATGATATCTATCATTTGCCTCATCAACAAACATCCTGATATATGATCTATTTCCCCTGTCATAAAGAACCGGCCAAGATCCGTCGCCCCCCTGTATTGATGTTGTTCCTACTACGATGACATCAGGGCCTCCAACCCATGTATGAGCCCAACTCTGGTAGAACGGTATTCCATCCTTATACCCATTGATCCAAGAACCGCCGCTGTCTCCTGCATCATTCAACTGCCAGAGTATCTCATATTCTACGCCGCCGATAGTTCCGTTACCCACGTCCGCTACAATCCAATAAACTGTTTCATTATTTGTAAATGTTCCAGTGCCCGCCCTGTTTCTGTCCAGACCGATGCACATGTTTGTAGTGCCTATCTCATCAGTCTGTCCACCAACACCAGAGACGTAACTCTCCCCCCATGTACTTGGATTGTTATCTGTCCCTCTGCTGGTAAAGGCAATTGGATTTGGACCATCAAAGGTATGGGTAAAGTTCACAGTTTCTCCGTAAGTTGGGCAGCCGAAATAACTGCCGGCATAGCCATATTTTGTTGTGTTTACCTTTCCAGCTTCTACTTTTATGTTTGAATCTGGCAGGGTCCAGCTGCCTTCTTCCATCGCGATGTAATGAACATTAATCGTATCCTGGCAGTTGAAGTTCTCATCAGATGCTTTTACTTCAAAACTAGTCGCATTAATGTTTCTTGTCCAGACAGCTATACCGTTATCATTGGTTGTGCTGCTATATTCTGGTGTAACCACAACAATAGGATTGCTGTAGGTTTTTTCTAGGTCAACCGTTGTCCAGGTTTCACAGGAGACAGTTTTATTACCCCACTCCATTACTGTTGGTGCTGGAGACCCATTAACAGAGAAAACAACATCGTCATTGTCATCATACCTGTTGCCTGATGAACGAACAGCACATGTGTTTTGAGGAGGAGACATTGCCGTATCGTATGTTATATATACCCTCACAGAATGGTTACCTTGAACATCATCAAGGGTAAAATTGTTGAATACAGCTTTGTAAAAATCATTAGCAACAGGACATCCATCTTCTCTAAACTCTTTCAATTGCCACTGCGGCGTTGCCATATTTGAATCGTTTGTATAGGCTAGTCCTAAATGGTCATCGGTAGTTCCGTAACAGTATACCCATGCTTCAACTCCTATTGTATCTCCACTACTAAAATAGGTGGCGTTATAATCCGTGATTGTTATATTTTCTATTGATTCGTCGGTTTGATATGTTCCGAAGGTTCCGTCTGTGCATGTGTCTATTGTGTTGGGCTGATTCGGCTCGGCTGTCCCGCCAGCGTTATCGACGGAATTCAGAAGCGATGAATTAGCGATGCACGGTGACTCGCCGGTGGCGCAGTAGGGCGCGGTGAAATCAGTTGAGTACTCGGCAAAGCCGGGGTCATTCGGTGTGATTGTGAAGGTGTATGCTTCTCCCGGTGTTAGTTTCTTAATTTTCTTCCAGCCGCCAGTCACATTGCATATTCTGGTGTCTTTAGTGTCGCCTGCGCAGGTTCGCTGGATCGGTGGACACGTCTGATTCGTGAAATCCCAGTCAGCGCATTTATAGAGATAATTGCCCTTTGCAACCGCTGAGATAGTGGCAGAATCGAAATCAAGCTTCGACGGGTCAATTGCAAAAACCCGTTTAAAAGACCGGTTTAAAATCCTGCTGGTTGGGACTTCATCCACCCAGAGGTCAAGACGTCCATTGGATGTGTTCAGATTTTTAAAAGACATGCTTTTTATCGGGCTTGACTCTGGAAATGTGAGCTGAAAGTCACGCCCTAGGCCGCGGGACCCTAAAGGTGTCATCCCTTCACCGGCGAGAAAATCCCCGCGCGCAGAAATATTGCGCCCATGGCTGTCTCTAATGTTCCAAGAAACATCTGGAGTATTCGGAGGGGCCGCTGCATCTGTCCCTGCAACAAGGATAACGCTTAAAACCACGAGCAACGCCACTGCAAAAATACGATCCCTATCCATACCTTTTACCTAGACATCCTTTATTGATTCTACTTCACCCATAATTATTAGACAGTTACTTCCATATTTTAAACCTATCCTTCACAATTCTGCGCTCACAAGAGGGGGAGAAAAATATTACTACTCCATCAGGACAGGAGGCAGTATATGGGATTTTTTGACCCTATTTTGACAGCTGATTATATTTCGCGGCCCAACCGATTCACAGTTACATGCAGGCTGAATGGTCTGCGTGTAAACGCCTATCTGCCGAATCCCGGCCGGCTCTGGGAGCTGTTTTTTCCAGGCGCCCGGCTCTATCTTGAAAAGGCAGATTCAGGCAGAAAACTTCCCTACACTGTTGTTGCCGTTGAGCGAGAGGACAGACCGGTGATGCTTCACACACATAAAACAAACCTTGTAGCAAGGCATCTTATCGAGGGGGGCCGCGTTCCAGGGCTTGTCGGAGTGGAGATTGTTAAAAGCGAGGTAACCATTGGGAGGTCGCGTTTTGACTTTCAGCTTAAACAGGGGGAGATCGACATTTATCTAGAGGTGAAGAGCTGCACGCTTTTCGGTGGCGGTGTCGCTATGTTTCCCGACGCGGTGACTGCGCGTGGAAAACGACATGTTGAGGAGCTCGCCAGACTTGCGGAGGCCGGCGCGAAGTGCGTTGTACTGTTCATTGTCGGATCTCTGGAACCTGATTATTTCATGCCTGAATACCACACTGACCTCGCATTTTCACAGGCTCTTCTCGCCGCGAAGAGTCAGGTGAATGTGATTGCCCTCGGCGTGGGCTGGAACCCTGATTTAACTCTGAAAGAAGAGGTGAAGACTCTGAAAATCCCCTGGGATGTTGTGGAGCACGAGGCAAGGGACCGGGGTTCTTACCTGCTTATTTTAAGGCTGACTGATGCGAAATCCGTGGAGGTTGGAAGTCTTGGGGTGTTGGAGTTTAAACCCGGCTACTACATCTATGTTGGTTCTGCGATGAAAAATCTCGCAAAGAGGATAGAACGCCACAAAAGGCTGAGAAAAAAGATGCATTGGCACATCGATTATCTACGGCGTGTCTGCGATTTCCACGCTGCCTTTCCAATAAGATCGAGTGAAAGAATCGAATGCCTGCTTGCAGAGGCGGTGAAAGAGGTCTCTGAATTCGAGATCACGGACTTTGGCTCCTCTGACTGCGCATGCAGATCACACCTTTTCTACATGCCACAGGACCCGCTGAACTCCCGCTTATTCCACCGTATGCTTCAAAGCTTTCGAATGCAAAAGCCAATTCCCTGCGTCATCGGTTAAAGAGAAAAAATCCGGCAATTGACAAGCTGACAAACAAATTGGTACTATTTTCCACGTTATACCTATTGAATATGATTATCTCTTATGATGTTCTATCCATTTCTGAGGAGTGGGAAATTGCTTAACCGATGACCAATGCAGCCAATTCAAAGGTATCTATAAATATGATAAACACCCCAGATTAATCATAACACAGTGGTTTATGAGGTGAATGAAATGGAGGTTACAGAACTGTATTCAGAGGGTTTGGAAATTTTTAAGAAGAATCCGATAATCACCGCGCCGTTGATCGCTGTTGAAATACTTATGGGAGTTGTAGCTCTAACGCTCATGGACAGCATGGTTGCAAGCACAGGGCTGATGGGTATGGGTGGATTTGAGCCTAACCTAGCTGCTTTTGAAGCCTTTATGGGTGCGGCGTTTCTTTTTGGGATAATATTCTGGGTTCTAAAACTTATTGCCTACGCCATGACCTATGTTATGGCTGATGATGCTACATCTGGCAGGGCTGACCTTACTTCCGGGCTGCAGAAAACCTTGGGAAATATTGCCAATCTGCTGATAACTTCAATTCTCTTAGGTATCCTAGTTTTTATAGGGATGATGTTTCTTGTCTTACCGGGATTGATTGCAGCTTATTTTTTGATGTTTTCAATCGTTCTGGTGATGTTGGAAAACAAGGGGCCAGTAGAGGCTTTACAGGGAAGCTTTGAACTTGTAAAGGCCAATCTGAAGGACACTCTCGTATTTGCAGTAGTTGCCATTGTAATACTGATTATCGCCGGAATAATTAGCGGCATACTTGGCGTAATCCCTGTTATAGGGTTGTTAATTATAGCCCCACTCATTAGTGGAGCTACAATGGCATACCTAAACCTTGTTCTCGTGTTGCTTTACAGGGAGATAACGAAATAAAACTAGCCAAGCTCGTCTTGGCTTCTAAGGTCTTTTACAAGAGGCTTTGAAACAATTGTGGGATAGTCTAAAAGCGCTTGAATCGTTTCAGGCTCATCGGTGAGTGTGAAAACAGCGCGTCCAAGCATATTCATAGCGGCTGTGACACCCTCTTTTTCAAGCGACTTAATCGCGTCTATTACTTCTTTTTCTGCGAGCCCGGATTCAAATGTAAATCTTTTTGAAAGCTCCATGAAACGCTCTGGCCGAGGACTATTCAGAAGCTCAGACAGACACCGCCCGCCAGACTCATTTACCGCGGCTAGCCTGTTTTTATCCTCTAAAACTGTTTTGGTTGAAAGCACATCGCCCACAAGAAAGCTTACAACAAAACCCTTGGCTGGAACCGATTTTACCCTGCCATGCCCAGGCGCCCCCCCG